>DATEMG010000159.1:0-22851 GCA_035275805.1 Blastocatellia bacterium | reverse complement strand
GGGCTGAGGATACAAACAGCCGTAAACGGCGTCAACGATTTTGTAAAAGCAATGCGACTGCTCGCCGGCCCGTTCGATATCAGGATGTGGCTCGGCCAGCATCCAATCAAACGCCCCCGGGTGATGACCCGCCCATTCTTTTGGAAGATCTATGCGCTCATCGCTATTTCCACTCGCCCTGCAGGACGAATGCCGCCCAATAATATGGCTCTCGCCACTGTTTCTCTTTCCAGATCGACAACTGAGCCTGACGTAACGCCCCGGCCGCGCTCAATGCTTCGGGCCCGAGCATTCCTTGATAAAATCGTTTCATCAGCTCGCTGGTGGCCCGATCGTCCACCTTCCACAAGCTTGCGACGACACGCGGCGCCCCGGCGTACATAAACCCGCGCGTCAGCCCTATCAACCCTTCGCCTTTGATCTCCTTGCCCAATCCAGTCTGGCAGGCGCTCAGTACAACCAACTCCGCCGAGAGTTTCAAATTATAGACATCCTGCAGGCGGAGAAATCCATCCTGCTGATTTCCCTCTTTGTTGACCAGCGACAGTACTATACCCGACAACTCGGGATGGATGTTATTGAGTAATCCGTGGGTGGCGAAATGTACAATGCGATATTCGCCCAGCTCCGGCCTTAGCGCGGTCGTTCGACTCGCCTCAAAATCCAGCGCTTGCAGGCGCTCCCGCTCGGGGACGAGCGCCAGTATCGCCGCGGCCTCACGCCTCGTGCTGAGGAGTCGCCCGAAACCGCCTTCGGCGTCGACCACTCCCGTTTCCCGACCAGACCTGGTCATCTGTAGGAAACCGATGTCTGTCTCATCCGAATCGGCGGATCTGGTTTTCTCTTCAGCTCCCGTCTTGCTCACATTCCGACTGACTCTCGTATCGTCATCCGTGAAGACCGGATCGGCCAGAATTGCGAGCGACTTTTCCGCCGGCTTGCGTCCGGCCGTTTCGCGCCGCAGCGTCGCGAGCGTAGAGGCTGACGGAAGGCTCACGATCTCGTGCTCGACGAACAACGGCTGCGGCTCGGCTCCAGAATTCCGATCCTCGTCATCCCCTCGAGAAGGCGCGGGCAGAGCGGCGAAGGGAATGTAGTGCAACGCGCCGTCGGCAACTATCGCCAACCGCTTTTTGCCGAGCTGGGAGGCGACAGGGCCGAGCAACATTCGGCTTAACTCGGCGGCCTGCGTCCAGTAGCGCTCTCCGGCCTCTTTGACGCGGGCCCGGTATTTGGCCTCGGTGTCGCCTGGCTGCGGCTGCGGCGCGGTCAGCAGTTCATAGACGCGGCGCGCCGCCGCTTCTATCTCCGCCCGCTTCGGCAGTTGGCGCCAGGTAATTGACGTTTTGCTCACTACGAAGAGGTGACTCGCATTATCTCCCAGCGAGTACTCCAGGAGCAGTGTGTCCGGGTCCAACACCTGCTCTTGAATCTCCGCCAGGTCCAGCGGCTGAGGTTGGGTCAGGGCCGCGTATCGGGGGGCGCGCGCGCGTATCTGCGCCCTTAACTCTTCGTACTCGGTGGTGATGGAGTCTATCTCTTTGGCGGCGGCTTCGGTCTGGGCGGGAGTGTGCTTGCGATTTAACAGGGCGAATTGCTCCGCCGCCTTCGCCTGGAGGAGTTGCTGTAAGGAGCGTTCGCGTTCCAGGAGTGAACTATCAACGCCCTGACGGATGTCAGCGCGCGATTCCGCCAATAGGTCCAGCAGGGATCGGGCGCGCGCTCGCTCGCTGACCGCGAACGCCGTGGCGTCAAATCCTGCAGTCTGGTTCTGCCGATGCCGCTCCGCCAGGATGTCGATGTAAGACTCGTAGTACTCCCGCCGTGAAGCGAGGTAGGAGGCGCGATGCTCCTCACGGATATCGGCGCGCAGAGATTCGACGATGCCGATGGCCTGTTCGATGGTCTCTTGGGCCTGCGCCATGGCGCCGCGTGTTTGCTCCACTCGCGCAATCCCCAGAAGCGTAGCAGCCTCTCGGTTGCGGTCGTCCGCCGCCCGCCAGAGCGCCAGGGCCTCGTTGTATTTCTCCAGGGCCTTTTGCGTCTCCCCCAGCGACCGATAGACCTCGCCGATGCCGTTGAGCACATCGGCCTCAAAACGGCGGTCGCCCGCCGCCCGACTGATCGGCAGAGCTTCGTTGTATTTCTCCAGGGCCTTTTGCGTCTCCCCCAGCGACCGATAGACCTCGCCGATATTGCTGAGTACGACGGTTTCAGTATTGAGATTGCCCGCCGCCCGACCAAGCGGCAGAGCCTCGTTGTATTTCTCCAGGGCCTTCCGCGTCTCCCCCAGTGACTGATAAATCTCGCCGATGAGGTTGAGCATGACGGCCTGCCCGTAGCGGTCATCCAGCGTCCGGCAGATCAGCAGAGCCTCGCTGTACTTTTCCAGGGCTTTCCGCGTCTCCCCCAGTGTCTTATAGGCCATGCCGATGTTGCTGAGTATGTTGGCCTCTCTACTTCGGTCGCCCACCTCCCGACTGACCGGCAGAGCCTCGTTGAATTTCTCCAGAGCCTTCTGCATCTCCCCCAGTATCCAATGCTTCACGCCGATGTTGTTGAGGATGGCGGCCTGTCTACGGCGGTCGCCCACCGCCCGACTGATCTGCAGAGCCTCGTTGTACTTCTCCAGCGCCTTCCGCATATCACCCAGCTGCCAATAGGCCACGGCGATGCCGTTGACTGCGGGGGCCTCCTCACGGCGGTCGCCCGACGCCCGACTGACCTGCAGAGCCTCGTTGTACTTCTCCAGGGCCTTCTGCGCCTCCCCAAAAAACATATGGGTCCACCCGATTTTGTTGAGTATGGCGGCCTCCTCACGGCGGGCGCCTGCTCTTCGATACAGTTCCAACGCTTTATGATACTTTTCGACGCTCTTTCTTTTTTCCTCTTGCGTTCCTTGCTGTAACTTCTCCGCCTCTCGAAATGCTGACTCCGCGGCGACACGATGCTTATCTTCAGCAGTCGCCTCTCTCAATTCTTCTATCTTAATCTCGTAGCGTCCTGTTTTGGCTGTTTTCTCAGGGGAACGCGCCTCAATCCTGTATGCGCCTGCCGTCTCTGCGATCGCCAAGACGGTCTCTGCCCCAACAGTCGCCCGCTCGCCGTCCACTTCGCCGATCTTCTTACCGTCAGGCGTAAACAGCGCCACTGCGATATCTATCCCTCGTTGCTCGGCCACTATATGCAGGTACTGACCGGAGGTCGCCGTGATTTTGTAGGAATGCGATTGGCCGCCGGAAAGCTCTCGTTCGACGGGCTTGCCGGGTTCCAGCGAAATACTCTCCTGAGCGCTTGACTCAGCGCCACGGGCGCCAGCGAAGGCTTGCGCGGGCGGGGCCGCAACCCATGACAGGTTGGTCATGAGAGGAGTCCAGCCGATTGAATGCAACCCACAACCCTGAGGATTTGAGAAGGGTGTGTACAGCAATATCAAAGTGGACAAGGCGGCAATCGTTAAACGACGCATTTATCCTTCCCATACTTCTCTCAAGAGAGATTTTGATTGTTTTGCCAATTTCGTTATCTGAAAAGTTCTCCGCTTGGGGGGCGGCGGGAGAATATAGCGGGGCTGAGGATACAAACAGCCGCTAACGGCGTCAATGATTTTGTAAAAGCAATGCGATCGCCCGCCGGCCGCACAATCAAGCGGGCATGCGCCCGCGCCTTCGGTAAGCGCCCTGCGATCAATCAGAGATCTCTGTCAACCGCGCTAGTCTCGCCTGAAGCTCGCGCGCGTTGAGCGTTTTTTTGTAGACGATCACGTTGGGCGGCAATTGCGACGGCGCGTCGCGGCTGCACCGCATTTCTTCCGACGCCGCGATAGCGTAGTTCTCGAACCCGGCGCGCGCGAATTCTTTCAGCCTCTCGTTCAAAGAGCGTGGCGTCCAATAGCCCAGCATCTCCAGGTAGATCGGCTCGTCGCCATCGCGGATAAAGACCAGGTCGGGGACGAACGCGCTCTCGCCGAGGTCGATCACTTCCTGGCTGGGTTGCGCGATCCATTCGCCGTCGAATTTGCCGAAGTCTACGAGCAATTTCGCAATCTGTGGATTTTGCGGCTGGAGGTCGTCGGCGACGTAATGCGAGCGCAAGTGTTTTTGCTTGCTGTCAAGCTCGAAGAAGGCGGCGCCAGTCTTGGTTCCGATCTCGGCGCGCAGACGCCAACCGGGATAGAGCAGCAGCGCGGGCAGGAAGACCGCCATCTGGACGCCGTACCGCTGAGAGCGATGGAAGATAGAGACCGGGCCGCTCAATTGCGCGTCGTAACCCGACGCGGGGTTGCCCCTGATGGCGTGGATCAGGCGGAAGGCTTTGATCTCGGCGAACAGACGGCGCGTGACGCCCGGTTCCTGCGGCTCGATCCGCAGCCTCATCTCCGAACAACGGTAGAGCAGCGCCTGAGCCTGAGCCAGGTTATATCTATCCAGCAAGTCCTCCGCGCTCATCTCCTCGAACGCGACCAGCCGCTGGTTGCCGGACAAGTCGGCGTAAAGTCCCGCCATTACGTCTTCCGGCGAGCACTCCAATTCGCCCGCGACCTCGGCGATCAAACGTTGGCGCAATTGATCGTCGGCGACAACAGGGTGATACGCCGCTGCTTTCGTGAATAGCGCGCGGCGGATATCCGCCGGGTCTTTAGCGCCGGCGGTCTCGAATTCACAGCGATCGGTGAGTAGCTTGATCAATCCACGCAGGATCTTGTAATCAGTCCCGACGCCGATGTATTCCTCCAGCGCGCGCTCAAGCTCGGCGCGGCGGCGCCCCCGATGCTGTTCGACAATGATCGCGAGGTCAGCCGCCGTTTGCAGATGGCGCGGATCGTCGGATTGAAGGTAGCGCGGCGAGATGCGATTACCGCGCCGGTAGCTCATTGCCAGGTCAGCCGTCAACATAGCTTTTCATATAGAAAAATAGGGAGTGGGGAGTGGGGAGTAGGGAGTGGGATAAGATGCTACTTCTTCTTCCCCACTCCCCATTCCCTATTCCCCACTCCCTACTCTACGCGCCTTCCCAGCTTTCATCCAGCCATTGATCTTTCGTCGCGCGGAATTGGTTCGCGTCGCGGCGGCGCTCGCTGATGCGCTCTTCGGCGGTGCCGGAGGTGACGACTTCGTAAAGGATAGCCTCTTTGTCCGGCTGTTTGCGCAGGATGCGCCCGAGCCGTTGAATGTGCTCGCGCGTCGATCCCGAACCTGAGAGCACGACGGCCACCGCCGCCTCGGGGATGTTGACGCCTTCGTTGAGGACTTTTGAAGTAGCCAGCGCCAGGACCTCGCCCTGATTGAATGCCGCGAGCCATGCGCTGCGCTCTTTGATCGGCGTCTCGTGCGTGATGGCCGGGATCAGGAACTGTTCGGAGATGCGATAGACCATCTCGTTCTCGGCTGTGAAGATCAACACGCGTTCACGGCGATGGCGCGCAAGCAGTTTTTTGAGCGTCTCCAGTTTGGCCTCGGCGCCGAGCGCGATGCGTTTAGATTCACGGTAAGCCTGCATCGCGCGGCGCCCTTCTTCGCTCAGCGCGCTCCTGATGACGAACATCTGCCAGCCCTGCAAACTCCCGAAATCGATCCCCTGCGAAGAAATGAAGCGGCGGAAGATCGCGCGCTCCTGCTTGTAGCGCTCCAGGTCTTCGTCGCTAAGTTGGACGGTCAGCCGCACGACGCTGTAATCGGCCAGGAATTCGCCCGCCAACTGCTGGGCTTCGAGGCGATAAACTATCGGGCCCAGCAATCCCTCCATCAACTCTTCGCCGCCGTCGGACCGTTCGGGCGTGGCCGTCAAACCCAATCGGAACGGCGCAATCGCCATCTCGGCAACGTAGCGATAACCGCTGCCCGGCAGGTGATGGCATTCGTCGCACACGAGCAAGCCGAATTGATTACCCATCCGCTCCATGAATCGAAACGCCGAGGCGTAGGTCGTCACAACAATCGCGCCCTGCTCGAAATAACCGCCGCCGATCAATCCGATCTCGGCTTGAAAAGAAGAGACCAGCAGGTCATACCACTGATTCATCAGGTCGAGCGTGGGCACGACGACGAGCGTCGAACGACCGGCCATTTCAATCGCCATCTGCGCGACGAAGCTTTTGCCGGCCCCGGTCGGCAGAATTACCACGCCGCGCCTGCCGCCCTTTTGCCACGCGGCGATGGCGTCGCGCTGATAAGGTCGCGGCTCGATGTTCAAATCGGTTCGGAATTGGAATTCGTAATAGCGGCGGGCCTCGTCTTTGAAAGCGAGATTTTGTCGCGTCAATTCGGTGACCGCCTGCCGATAGGCGATGGCCGGGGCGCGCCAACGACGCACGCGCTCGTCCCACTGAAACACCGAAGGCGCGGGAAACTCTTGCCCCGCGCCTTCCAGCGTCAAAGTCCCGGAATCGAATTGCAACACAACCTCAGATTCGACCATTTTTCACTTTTCCGCAAGGAAAACGCGGAAAACGCGGAATAAACGGAAAACGCGGATTGTTTCTGTCGTCTTTCGGCGTGTTCCGCTATTTCCGCGTGTTCCGCGTTTTCGAAATCTCCGCTATATATCGTCCCAGCGCCGTCAGCGGAAATTGGTTCCGATATTGATGATAGTTGATATAAAAATGGCCTGGAAAACCGGTGCCGGTGAATTCGGGCTCGGGCCAACTGCCGTCGGCGTTCTGCCTCTTGAGCAGATATTCAACGCCCATCCTCACATTGTCAGTGTCGTAATCGCCGGCGGCCATCAGCCCGATCAGCGCCCAGGCGGTTTGTGACGGCGTACTCGGGCCCTTGCCTCGCGTTTCCGTTTTCTTGTACGACCAGCAGGTCTCGCCCCATCCGCCGTCGCTGTTCTGCACGCTGCGCAGCCAGGCGGCGGCCTGTTTGACCTGATCGCATTCCATATCGAAGTCGACGAACGGCGCAATCGAGCGCAACCCGACCAACGCCAGATACGTGCCGTAGATGTAGTTGACTCCCCATCGCCCCCACCACGAGCCGTCGGATTCCTGCAAACTCATCAGGAAATCGATCGCGCGTTTGACCTGCTCGTCGGTGTAACGTTTCTCGCCGAGTCTCCGCCAATGGCCCAGCAGCTCAAGGACGCGCCCGGTCAGATCGGCGGTCGGCGGATCGATCATCGCTTTCAGATCGCCGTACGGCATCTGGTTCCATAAATCCTGGGTGTTGTCCACGTCGAATGCCGCCCATCCGCCCGATTTGCACTGCATCGTCATCACCCATTCGGTGGCCGCGCGGCAGGCTTCGAGTTTGTAATCGTCATCGCCGAGCTTCATCGCCAGCAGCGCCATGATCACAGCCGCCGTGTCGTCGACGTCGGGATAGTAATCGTTGTAGAACTCGAAGGCCCAGCCCGCGGGCTTGCCTTTGCGGTTGAAGACAGCCCAATCGCCGTAGCGAAAAATCTGTTGCGTCAACAGCCAATCACCGCCGCGCCGGACGCGCAGATCGGTAGGCGACGCGCCCGAGTCGAGGATCGCGGTCAACCCGAGCGCAGTGTCCCAGGTCGGAGAGATGCACGGCTGCAGCCTCAAGTATTGCGGCAGTTCGGAGCCGGCGGTCGCGCCCTCCTCGATGCAGAAGCGGTCGAGCGCGTCGAGGCCTCGTTTGACGTAGGGGTGTTTCGCCGAATAGCCGAGCGCGTGGAACATCAGAATCGAGTTGAGCATCGCGGGAACGATTCCCGCCCAATCGCCGGGCCCGTCCTGGCGTTCGATCACCCAGCGTTCCGCCGCCTCGATTCCCTTTCGGCGCAGCGGGACGAGGCCGATACGATCAAGCCGTTTGAGCATCTTGTCGGCAGCCAGGAAGAACGCGCCGATCGTCGTCCCGTCGTTGTTCTTCAAGCCGGCGCGGCGAGGGTCGCGCGAACCATCCACGAACAGTTCGTCGGCGTGAACGCCCAGGTCGTAGACGGGCTTTTTATCAATCACGACCAGCAACGGCACGGTCGAAGACCGCGCCCAACTCGCCATCGTATAAATGTTCAGAGGAAACCATGCCGGCAGGAACATAAACCAGGGCGGCAACGTCGGTATGCCTTCCCACGGATAGGCGCCGAAGAGCGCCAGGTGCAGCTTCGTAAAGACGCGGGCGTTGGTCAACCCGCCGCGTTCGAGGATGAAGTCTCGCGCCAGCCGCATCGCCGGGTCGTCCGCCGAATGGCCCGCGAGTTTCAGCGCGAAGTAGGCTTCGATAGTAGTGCTAATCTCTCCGCCGTCGCCGTAAAAAAGCTCCCAGCCGCCATGCGGGCGCTGCTGGCGCAGAATGTAGCGGGCCATCTGCCGAATCTGTTCCTCACGATCCTTGCCGTTGCTGAATCTGGCGCGCGGATCGGCGGCGATCAGGATGCGGTGGAGCATGACGTATTCGGCGGTGAGCGTGACGTTGGCCTCAAGCTCCGCCCACCAGTATCCTTCCAGGTTCTGCTGCGCCAACAGGTATGCCTGGGCGCGATGAATGGCGTCGGAGACGCGTGATTGCTTGTCAGTTTTTATTGCAGGTTGCGCAGTGCTCATAAAGATAGGTCACATTTCATATGCCATGCCGATGTCAGTACGCATTTTCGGAATCGGGGTTCGCAGTGAATGGCAAGGTGGAAACAAAAAGGGCAAAAAAGACAAAAAGGGCAAAAAAAGCCTGAAATTTTGCTTTTTTGTCCTTTTTGCCTTTTCTGCTTCCCTTCGCATTCCACTGCAAGAAGTCGATTCTGTAAATGTGTCCCAACATCAGCGCGCCATATGAAATATGGCGATGGGATTTATAACGTGTCAGGCGACCGCTCCGCCACAGGTTGGGGAGGTTGAATCTCGATAGATCCGGCGCCCTGGGGCTGTTCCGCGCCGGGCTGTATGCGTTGCGGGTATTTCAGGTAATAACCGATGATCAGAGGCACGTCTTCGTCGAAATTTTTGACGCCGCCATGAACGCGGTTGACTCTTAGGTAGGCGCTGAAAATACGCCGCGAAATGGCGCTCAGCGTCGGACTCTTCGTCCCCTCCCAGAACTCCGAGCGCGTTCGCAGGTCGGTCCTCGGGCCGTCATTGACGCGCGAAAGCAGGTCGTTGTAGCGATCCACATTACCTTTCGACAACACCTCCAGCACTTTCAGGCCGTAAAGATAACCGGAATAACGCACGTAAGGCTCGGTGGAATTGATGCATACGAGGTAGCCGATAAAATTCGCCTCGTCCTCTTTGGCGAATCCACGCTGGTGGGCCTTGTGGTGGGCGATGACCATCGGCAGATCGAACGTGGGGACGTTGGCGTTGAAAGTCACCTCGCCCGTGAAGGGGATGTAGAATCCGCTTACGCCGGCCCAACTGGTCAGGGCCGACAACTTGAGCGGCTTTGGGTCGCTCAACGCGCCGCGATTGGCGTCGCCGAGCAGCGTTTCGCTCTGAAAGGCCTGCTCGATCACTTTATAGACCGCATCGCGCGCCGGCGGAGTCGGGCGTTCCGCCGAACCTCGAGCCAGGTCGTAGTTGCTGTTGACGCCGTTGACTATTTGCAGCCCGATGGATTCAAGTTCCCCGGCGCGCGTCGGAGCGCGGTCGAACCCTAGAGTCTCCGCAAGCGGCAATCGCTGGTAATTCAATCCCCAAGACACCAGAAAGATCGGAACCAGGATACCCATCGCCCATAGTATCTGAAGAAAGAAGACCTTTACGACATTGTAGAGCCGCGTTTCACGCCGCCACGATCTGCGCAGATACCACAGCGACCACAGGCTGAACCAGACCACTATGATCGCGAAGAATATCTCGCCCAGAGCTATGTTCTGGAGGAATTTGTTTACGGCCGAAAGACCTCGGGTGGTGTAATAAAAGATGAATTTGCTGTAGAAGGATTCGACCTCCTCTGACATCAAGCTGGCGGCGGTCTGCGCGGCCAGGGCGATCAACAACCACACAGTGCCTTTCCAGTATGAACTGCGAGTGGTGAACGGATTGCCATCATCGGCAGCCGCATCATCCGAGTCGCCTCCCGCAATAAACACGGGGGGTCTTATTGGAACGCCTAATTTCCATGGAATACGCATATATGCGCCTACCTCCAAGGCTTTTCAACACAAAGGGGGCGAAGGGTCAAAAGGGCGAAGGCGTAGTAAGAACCGCGTCAACTTCTATTTCAATTAGCATGCGGTCGTCAATCAGACGGCTCACCTCGACCATGGTGGCGCAGGGTCTGATCTCGCCGAAAAATTCGCCGTGAGCGCGGCCATAATCCTCCCAGCGCGTGATGTCTGTAACGAACATCCGTGTCCGCACGACGTCTTTCAAGCTCGCTCCCAAAGCGGCGAGCGCCCGTTCGATGTTGCGGATCACTTGAACTCCCTGCGCGTAGCCGTCCCCGACTCCGACGATCTCTCCGCGCTCGTCGGTTGCGGTCGTGCCGGTAACGAAGATCTGATTGCCGACGCGAATCGCCCGCGAATAGCCGACTATCGGCTCCCATTTCGTACCTGTCGAATAGTATTGTTTCTCAGCCATGATTTGCCGTAGCGATTTATGTATTGGGGCTGACGGTTCGAGACCGTCATTTCACTTTTTTGATTAAATGAAGACGCTTAATAATACTCGAAAAGACCGGCGTTGACTATCGCTTCAGAATCATCGAAGCCCGATCTATCTCTCAATAGGCCACTTAGAGAAGTAGGTGAAGGGCGCCCAAATAAAAATCCATTGTAATCAACAGTGTGGAAAGCGTACCCAGGTTATCGGAAATCTGCTGAGGCTTTTATTCGGTGAAAAGATTTAGGATTATTTGCGCGCATTCCTGCCCGCTCCACACGGCGCCTTCAATAGTCGCGGGCAAGCCGGTATCGGTCCAATCCCCGGCAAGGAAAAAATTCTGGAATTGAGTTTGCTGCGAAGGCCGCAAGCGGGCTGTCCCCACAGTGTGCGAAATCGTCGCGTCGTGTTCTCTAACGACGAACGAGTGAATCGGTTGTTGATTGCGGGCGGCCGGGAAAAATCTGCGCATTTCATCATCCGCCATCGCCATCAATTCCTCTTTCGGCCTATCCGCAAATTCGTGGGCGCCGCTAATTACCAGGGCCAGATGCTGCGGATTTTTCCTCGTCGCGCCCGAAATCGCATTCTTGTTGAACACCCATTCGATGGGCGAATCGAGAAGGCCCGCGAATTCCAGGTCGGTGATCGGCTCGTCATACCAAAGATTGATCGAGACTATCGGCGCCGACTTGAATCGGTCGAGACAGGGGAAATGGGCGGAGGCCACCTCGGCCGGGAGCATGCGCCTCAGCGCGAAGTAGGGGACGGCGCTGATGACCACGTCGGCCTCAATCCCTTCCCCGCTTCGCAGCGTAACGCCGGCGGCGCAGGCGGCTTCAAACTCGATTCGGGCGACGTCGGCGTTCAATCGAACCTCGCCGCCCCGGCCTTCGATGAAATCCCGCGCCTGTCGCGTGTAAAGGTCGCTCAATCCCACCCGCGAAATAACCATTGCTGAATCGCGCTTCGTCCGCATAAATCCCAGCTCGATCACTCTTGCGAACATGTCGGCGGAAGCGACCTCAGGCGCTTCATTCAAGGTCGCCAGAGCCATCGGACCCCAGAACCTGCGCTGAATGCGTTCGGACTGGCCCAGACTGTCCAACCATTCTCGAACTGTGATTTCCGCGAGCCTGCCCCGATCTCCATTCAGCGCCCGCACGGCCAAGCCCACGCCCAGTGCGCGCAAACGGTCTCCCCACCCTATAGTCTTCAGTCTCGCCAATCCGCCGAGCAAGTGCAGAGGCGCGGGCAGCGGAGGACATTTGAAGCTCGCGCGGGTTACCGAGCCGTTAGCGCCTTCGTGAAGGAAATCCACCTGCGGGTCTGGCTGAAATTTGAGTTTGTCGAGCGAGCCGATCTTCTCCAGAAACCGATGCGTCCGATGATAACAGCCCATCATCAGATGCTGGCCGTTATCAATCGTGTCGCCGGTGGTCTTATCGGTGAACGAATAGGCCCGCCCGCCCAGGAATGAACGGCGTTCGAGCAATAGGACCCGCCTTCCCGCCTCAGCCAGATCGACGGCTGCGGCGAGGCCGGCGAAGCCTCCTCCTAAAATCAGGACGGGGCGACGGGGCGACTCACGCGACTGGGCGATTTTCGATTTCATGGTCCAATTTTTCCTCTCCCCTTCTCTCAGTCGCCCCGTCGCCCCGTCGCCCCGTCGCCTTCGCCATGTCCCCCCGTCACCTCGTCGCCCCGTCGCCCCGTCGCCTTCGCCCATTCGCTGAAGGCAATAAGGAACCGCTCGGGTCTATGCAACCTGATCCGGTTATTGAAGACGTCGTAATCGAGGTGTTCTATCTGTTCGAGCAGGCGGTAATAGATTTTACCCATCGTTATGGCGGCGGTCATGGTCGGGCGGTCTTCTTCGGCGAGGTGATCGGCGGCGAGTCGATAATAGCTGCGAGCCCGCCCGCATTCGAACTTCATCATTTCGCGGAAATTATCGTTTATCTTCCCGCTCGCCAGGCCGCCCTCCGAGTAATCGAACCGCCGCAGGTCCTCCTGCGGCAAATAGACGCGCCCGCGCGTGGCATCCTCTTTCAGATCGCGCAGTATGTTGGTCAGTTGCAGCGCAACGCCGAGGTTGACGGCGTAATCCTTCGCGCTCGGGCTTCGGTAGTTGAAGATCTCTATGCACATCAGCCCCGTGATCGAGGCGACGCGGTAGCAGTATTGATGAAGCTCGTCGAAGGTCTCGTAGCGGTTGCGCGTCAGGTCCATCTCGCATCCGTTGATCATCTCCTCGAAATACTCTTTCGGCATCGGGAAGCGTTCGAGTACTCGTCGCAGCTTGACCGCGATGGGCATGGTCGGCTTGCCGGCATAGAGGTTGTCAAGCTCTTCACGCCATCTATTCAGCTCGACCCTCGCCTCAGTATTTGCGCTGGGCGCGCCGGCGGCGCCCGATTTCTCCACGATGTCGTCAACGATGTCGTCAATGGCGCGGCAGAATGCGTAAACGTCAATGATGGCGTCGCGCTTGGGCCTCGGCAGGAAAAGGAACGAATAAAAGAAGTTTGACTGGACGGTCTTCGCCAGCTCACGGCGAAGGTTCCGCGTGCGCTCGCGCAGATGCCAGGGGGTAAAATGAATTTCTCTGGCTTGAATTGCCTTCATGCTAAACCACCAAAACATTGTTCATTTGTCATTGTTCATTTGTCATTTGTCATTGCCCAGAAATCTTCCAATGAGTATTGGTATTAATGGCATCTCCTCCGGCAATGACAAATGACAAATGAACAATGACAAATCGCTCCGTTGTTCACTCGTCAGCTATTCATCGGCTTCGAACCGTCGAAGCGCCTTCAACAGCAGGCCAATCTTGTCGGCGATCGAAATAGTGGGTCGCGCGTGAAGGGTGTCGTATCCCATCTCTTCGATGCGCTCCAAAATGCGGGTCCCGCCCAGCCAGGTCAGTCTCAACTCGAACGCCAGCCGCCCGCTGACCATGCCCGGCAACGGCTTTCCGCGATTGAACAGCTCCCACGTTCGTTCGACCTGAAATTTGAGCAGCGCCGCGTAACCTTCGCTGAATCGTTTCTCCCGCAGGTCGTCGTCGCCGACCCCGAACCGGGCCATCTCATTTTGCGGCAAGTAGACCCGATCTTTCCGTATGTCGACTTCCACATCCTGCCAAAAATTGGCTAGCTGCAGCGCCGTGCAAATGCAATCCGAAAGGCCGCGCAGGCGCTCCTCGCGGTAACCGAACAAGAGCAGGATCAAGCGGCCGACCGGGTTCGCAGAGCGCGCGCAATAATCGAGGACCTCGTCGAAATCGGCGTAGCGCCGTTTGCCCACGTCCTGTTTGAAGGCCGAAAGCAGGTCGCGGAAGAGCTGAACGGGCAGCCGCAATTCCCTGACCGTTTCGGCCAGCGCAATGAAGACCGGATGATCGGCCCTGCCCCGATAGCAATCTTCCAGCTTTCGCCCCCAATCATCGAGCGCGTCCAATCGCCGCGCCTCGGTTAATTCTCCCGTTTCGTAGCCCTCGTCGGCGAAGTCGTCCGCAATTCGGGCGAACGCATAGACGCTGTAGACATGTCTGCGGCGGTCTCTGGGTATGAGCAGCGAGCCTACCGGAAAGTTCTCGTAATGCGTTCGGGCCAGGCGTTCGCAATAGGCGAACGCCTCGGCCACACTCCGCGCCGGCTGCGACCCTGAGTCCCAGGTCTCTGCTTGAATACTCATAATTGATTGGGGCTTCGAGGGCGAAAGAATAGCAAGATACAGAAACCAATTCAATTTGGGTTCCCGCCCCTGGGAGCGCCGCCCATCCTTGCCTGCTCGCTTTGAGAACTCGCAGGCAAGGATGCCTGCGCTCCCAGGCTCGCCTCAGATTTGCCAAATCCAGCCGCGTGTTGATAATCTTGCCGTCATTTAGGGCATATAAGACTTACAAGTCCCATAGGTCCTATAAGTCCCATTAGTCCCATCCATGATCCTTCCCCGGGGATCTTTGCATATGAGAGGTATCCGCCTTGATGAAGACGCTTTTGCTCAATCCGCCGTCGTTCGAGAAGTTTGACGGCGGCGCAAGTTCCAGATGGCCTGCGACGCGGGAGATCGAAAGTTACTGGTATCCAGTTTGGCTCGCCTACCCGGCGGCGATGATCCGCGACCTCGGAGGCGAATCCAGACTGCTCGACGCGCCGCCGCACCACGTCAGCCCCGAAGAGACCGCCCAGATCGCCAAGGATTACGAATTCGTCGTCCTCTTCACTTCACATGTCGGGTTCAGAAACGACGTGCGGCTCGCCGAGAGAATGAAGGAACTCAGGGCCGACCTGAAGATCGCGTTCGTCGGCCCGCCCGTCACCACCCACCCTGAACAGGCGCTGCGGGCGTCAGACGCCATTGATTTCGTCACCCACAAGGAATTCGATCACACAGTAACGCGGTTCGCTTCGGGCGAGCCGCTGGAAAAGATTCCGGGGGTTCATTTCCTGCGCGATACCCCAGACGGCAAGAGGATGGTTTCGACCGTCCCGGAGCCTCTGGCTCAGGACCTGGATAGATTCCCCTGGGCGACGCCGGTCTACAAACGCGACATGGACATTACGCGCTACAACGTGCCGTTTCTGCTCCACCCCTTCATCGCGTTCTATTCGACGCGCGGGTGCCCGGCTCTCTGCACCTTCTGCTTGTGGCCGCAGACCTTCGATGATCACCGCTGGCGACAGCGTTCCGTCGAAGACGTGCGTAACGAAGTCGAGTGGGCGCTCGACGCGTTCAGGCCGGAAGGATTGCAGGAGATCTTCTTCGACGACGACACCTTCACCTTCAACCCAAAGCGGATGATCGAGATGAGCAAGGCGTTCAAGCCGCTCAAATTCCAATGGTCCTCCACTTCGCGCGCCCACCTCGATTACGAAACTCTCAAGACGATGCGCGACGCCGGCTGCCGCCTTTTCATCGTCGGCTTCGAATCCGGCAACGAGCAAATACTGAAGAACATCAAGAAAGGCATCTCGGCAAAACGATCGCTGCAATTCGTCAAGGACTGCAAGCGCGCCGGCATCAAAGTCCACGCCGATTTCATCATCGGACTGCCGGGCGAGACGCGCGAGACAATTCGCGAGACTATCGAGTACGCTAAGGAGATGGACCCCGAAACGCTACAGGTCTCGGTCGCCCATGCCTACCCGGGCACCGAAATGTATGACTGGTTCAAAGCCAACGGCGTGATCCTCAAAGACGAAATGTCCGACGAGTTGGGACAGCAACTGCCAATGGCCAATTTCCCACACCTCTCGGCCGCCGAGATGCTCGACTGGGTGCACCGGTTCTACGACGAATACTACTTCCGCGCTAAACCGATCTACCGCATAGTCAAAGGCGTGATCTTCAAACCACAGGAGCGCAAACGGCTCTACAAGGAGGCCAGGGAATATCTGGCGACGCGCGCAAGGAGGCGCGAGTTGGTGAAGGCCGGGCAGGTTTGATTTCAACCACGAATCAGTACCGCGAGCGGTAGCGAGCGGGCGCCCTAATAAAACCCGCTCACTACCGCTCGCGGTACTGACTCGTGATTGAATTGCGGCGGCGCGCGTATCCTGACCAACCTCGGCGAGTATCAGGACTCGAAGCATCTACACTTCCATATTAACTTCGGAGACCCTCTACGTTGAACTCGGAGCATGCGTTTTCGGCTCAGGAACAACCTGAGAATAAGAAACGGCGTTTGCGCGCCAGAATCATCTTGGTCGCGTTGCTCTGTTGCCTGGCTTTTCTCGCCATATGGGCGTTCGTGGTCGAGCCTTCCCAGCTGGTCCTTCGGGAGACGCGAATTACATTACCGTCCTGGCCTGCGAACCTGAAGGGGCTGCGTATTGCCGTCATCTCGGACTTGCACGCGGGGTCGCCCTTCATCACGCTCGACAAGATTCATCGAATCGTCGAGACGACGAACGCAGCGCGACCCGACCTGATTTTGCTGCCCGGAGATTTCGTCATTCAAGGCGTGAAAGGCGGAAGCTTCATGGAGCCTGAAGTCATCGCCTCGGCGTTGAAGGGGCTGCGCGCGCGGTTCGGCGTATTCGCTACTTTAGGAAATCATGATTGGTGGTATAATGGCCCGCGGGTGAAGAAGGCTCTTGAAAACGCGGGCATAACGGAGCTAGAAAATGACGCGGCGATGATTGGGCGCGATGGCGACGCGATCTGGGTGGTCGGAATAGGCGATAAATGGGAAGGCAAGCCTGACACAGCCTCAGCGCTGGCGAAAGTCAGCGGCAGCGCTCCGATCATCGCTTTCACACACAACCCCGATATTTTCCCCTCTATTCCCGCGAGAGTCGCGCTGACCATTGCAGGACACACGCACGGTGGCCAGGTCGCATTACCGATCATCGGACGGCCGATTGTCCCGTCGGATTTCGGCCAGCGCTACGCAGCCGGCCACATCGTCGAAGGCTCCAAACATCTTTTCGTAACTACCGGCGTAGGCACGAGCATCCTCCCAGTCAGGTTTCGCGTTCCCCCCGAAATCTCTCTGCTCACGGTCGATTGAAGGAAGGATCGCAACAACGAAATGTTGTCTTCCATAACCACAGGCTTAGCGACAGGGTGGCGAAATCTCCTCGCGCCTGACCTGGCGATTGATCTCGGCACGGCCAACACGCGCCTTTATGCGCGCGGCCACGGCCTGATCGCCGACGAGCCCACTCTGATCAAGATCCAACCCGGGACTGGCGCCGTCGAGGCCGTGGGGGCCAGGGCCGCCAGGCTCTCGAAGTTGGACCGATTCGCATATGCGGTCTCGCCAATGCACGCCGGGGTCGTCGCCGACGTCGAAGCGGCGTCCTCGCTCCTCAAATTCTTTCTGAGCCGAGCGCAAAGGCTAGGGATATTGAGGCCGCGCGCGCTGGCCTGCGCGCCAACCGACGCCTGTGAAGAAGAGCGCGCAGCGCTCATCGAAGCGACGCGGCGCGCGGGGGCTTCGGCGGTCGTGGTGGTCCCGGAACCGATGGCGGCGGCGATCGGCGCGGGCCTCGACGTTTCGTCGCCTTACGCTCAGATGGTCGTGGATATAGGAGATGGCGTGACCGACATCGCAGTCATTCGTTCGGGCGCGCTCGTCACGACCTCCGCCGTGCGGACCGCCTGTAGCGACCTCCGCCACTCAGTCTCGCAGACGATAGCATTCCGGTACGGCGCGCTGCTTTTCTCCGAGGAAGCCGAGCGGCTGATGCGGGTAGTCGGCGCGTCGGGAGACTATGAGCGTGAAAGATTGTTCCTTACCCAGGGGACTGACCTGCTCACCGGCGAACCGATGAGCATCTGCATCAGCAGCCACGACGTGGTGGAGGCAGTCGAACCACCACTCGAAATAATAGTCAACGCCATTCTGAAAGCCGTCCGCGATCTTCCATCGGAAACCTCATGCGAAGTGATTGAAACCGGCCTCTGTCTTACCGGGGGAGGCGCGCTGCTTCAGGGCCTGTCCGAACGCCTTGCGGATGCCACGTCGCTGGCTGTTCGCGTGGTCGACGACCCGATGCGCGCAGTCATCAACGGCGCCTGTCAAATGCTAAAAGTCGGAATCGCGACCGACATCTGGAACAACTGAAGAGGAGCGTACTAGAGGATTTACGCCGACCGCGAACCGGTTGGGAACAAGCTAAGGCTGGCAAGCCTCCGTCCGCGACCGGCCCGCGTCGGATTCGCCGACAAGCTATCAGCGATAATGATCGGCGTTGATCTGAATGTATTGCTTCCACTGGTCGGGCACGTCTTCGTCGCGATAGATCGCTTCGACGGGACAGGCTGGCTGGCAGGCGCCGCAGTCAATGCACTCGTCCGGATGTATAAAAAGCTGTTCTGTGCCCTCGAATTCAGCCTCGTCCTTACGAGGGTGAATGCAGTCGACGGGGCAGACGTCAACACAGGCCGAGTCCTTCGTGCCGATGCAGGGTTCGCAAATTACGTAAATTGCCATTACGCTGTTCTCCTTCCAAAATCTTCGTATTGAATTTCCGGTGAATTAAATGAAAACGCTGATTCAATCGGAACGGCTATTGTACCGGTTCACTTCTCGTTTGCAACCGTCAAAACGCCAAGAAGGGAGTGGGGAGTGGGGAATAGGGAGTGGGGAACGCGAGCCAAAGCAACTTGCCCCCCTACTCCCCATTCCCCACTCCCCACTCGCCATACAGAGCAATCCGGCAACAACTTTCAGCAAGATCGCGCAAGAATTTTCGCATCTCTTCGATTAACTTCCGGCTTGACTAAATAGAACCTATAGGACTTATTGGTCCTATAGGTCCTATTCCTAACGTTTTCTACAGGAGAACAAACGATGTTGCAGAAAGGCGCGCCGATAGCCGACCCTAAAGGCAAGCTTGGCGTTCTACTAGTCGGAATGGGAGCGGTGACGACCACTTTCATCGCGGGCGTAGAGGCGATCCGTCGCGGGCTGTCCAAACCCATCGGCAGCCTGACACAGATGGGAACCATCCGCCTGGGCAAACGCACAGAGGGCCGGTCCCCGCTGATTAAAGACTTCGTGCCACTGGCGCATCTCGACGACCTGGTCTTCGGCGCCTGGGACATTTTCGAAGAGAACTGCTATGAAGCGGCGATGAGCGCGGGCGTGCTCGAAAAAGAGCTGCTCGTCCGGCTCAAACCGCAGCTCTCGAAGGTCAAGCCGATGCCCGCCGTCTTCGATCAGCAATACGTCAAACGCCTCAACGGAACCCATGTCAAAAAAGGCAAGACGAAGATGGCCATGGCCGAACAGTTGATGGACGAGATCGCCGAATTCAAGAAGAAAAACCGGCTCTCGCGGACGGTCATGATCTGGTGCGCCTCGACCGAGGTTTTCATCAAACCGCATCCGGTTCACAAAAGCCTCGACGCTTTTGAGAAAGCCATGCGCGAGAACCATAAGGCGATCGCGCCCTCGATGATCTATGCCTACGCCGCGCTCAAATCGGGAGTCGGCTTCGCCAACGGCGCGCCAAACCTGACCGTAGACATTCCGGCCTTGACCGAGCTGGCCGAAAAACAGAGCCTGCCGATCTGCGGCAAGGATTTCAAGACCGGGCAGACGCTCATGAAGACTATCCTCGCCCCGGGATTGAAAGCCAGACTGCTGGGGCTGCACGGCTGGTATTCGACCAACATCCTGGGCAACCGCGACGGCGAGGTGCTCGACGACCCCGGATCTTTCAAGACCAAAGAGGAGTCGAAGCTCTCGGTTCTCGAATACATCCTCCAGCCGCAGGTATACCCCGACCTCTACAGCGATTTCTCACACCTGGTGAGGATCAATTATTACCCGCCGCGTGGCGACAACAAGGAGGGGTGGGATAACATCGACATCTTCGGCTGGCTCGGTTACCAGATGCAGATCAAGATCGATTTCCTGTGCCGCGATTCGATCCTGGCCGCCCCGATCGTCCTGGATCTGGCGCTGTTTATGGACCTGGCGCAGCGCGTCGGGATGCGCGGGATTCAAGAGTGGCTGTCGTTCTATTTCAAAAGCCCGATGTGCGCGCCGAAGCTCTACCCCGAACACGACCTGTTCATTCAGTTGATGAAGTTGAAGAACACGCTGCGCCACCTGCGCGGCGAAGAGCTGATCACGCACCTGGGTTTGGAATATTACGACTGACGCTTGCCACAGAGCCACAGAGAACACAGAGAAATTGTTGATTCCCTCATTGCGCCATCTGCGCCCTCTGTGCGCTCTGTGGCTCAAAACTGGAACTCGCCACGAGGGACAGCGCCACGACGCTCAATAACATCAAGAGGGGCTCGGAATCCCCGAAATTGTAATTGACCAGAGAGCTGACCGAGAAACCGATCAGCGCCGCGACCGCGCCTAGCGTAAGACCGCTGCCCACCTTGTCACCGGCGGGCAGCGATTTTTTATACCCGCGCCAGGTCATTACGAATAGCATCGCCATCAACCACAGGTAACAGCCGAGGGCCGGCAGCCCGCGGTCTACAGCGATCTGAATCGGAGTCGAGTGCGTGTGAGTGATGTAATCGCCCGGGAAACCCCACTCTTTCCAGTGATATTTCTGCGAATCCATGCCCACCCCGAAGATCGGATGTTGCGGAATCAAACGCAGCCCCGCGCGCATGTAGTCGAACCGCCTTTTGCTGCTGTCATCTTTAAGACTCGTCGCGTCCGGCGGGCGAATGGCGCGCACCATGTAGACTGAAACGGGGGCCATTACCATCACGGCGACCAACGCCAGCAGCATGGCGCGACGCCCTTTTATCAGAGCGAGAGTGACGAGCAGGGCCAGAATACAGGAGGCTATTGTGCCGCGCGACGCCGTCAGGATAAGGGCCAGGGAAAACATACCCGCCAACGACAGAGAGACCCATAACCACGCGCCGGAACGGCCATTACGTAGCGACTTCAGATTCGCGAGCAACAATCCGAAGGCGAGCAGGGCTAAAAGCTGCATTTGCTCGGCGTAGGTGATGAAGTTGCGCGTAAAGCCGGAGATGCGAAAGCGGCGGCTGTGTCCGGAGACACTGAGTCCGAGCGGATTGGCTTGGCTCTTCATTTCATCCGTAATCACCAAATCCACCGGGGCCGGATCGCCGTTTTGCAAGGCTTCGATGGTGTATGTCGCGCCAGTCGGGGATTCTCGGATAATTCGGTTCGCCTCTTCGAGAGAATTTACACGACTCCGCCCGATCATCCAGATAACGTCACCAGGCTGGAGGTAGGTCGTTCGCAAGGGGCTGTTATCCTCAATAGCCGTGATGATCATTCCCCGGCCCAGCCCCTTTTCAATCAAGCTGTAGCCTACGCCCGCCAGCCCTGAGACTATCATTAGTCCGATCATCCATCGGGCGCCGCGAGGACGCAAGTTTGCGACTATCAGATAAAAGACCCCGAACAGCGTCAGAGTGCGCAATTTGGGAATACTCTCATCCGGTTCGACGGACAACACCGATGAGACAATAGTCAGGGCTATAAAACACAATAGAGGGCGGTCAATCGACGTCCGAGGTATTCCGAGCCGGCCCACGGCGAGAGCGCGGGCGATCCAGGCTACATAGCTCAATCCCAGGCCGATCTGCGCGGCGGCGATCGAATGGGGGACCGAAATCGCGAAAATAGCCAGCCCGCAAAGTAATATGCGGGTCGTCCACTGCGCAAAACTACTGGAGGTCGCGCGTTCGGGAATCGCTTCCAGGTGAGGCGCCCCAATAATTAAAGACGACATTTCAACTTCTCTGATAAATGATGCCTTAACCTAAACGGGGGTGATTTGATGACAGAGGGAGAGTTTCCTTTTAAAGAGTATAACTTTGCTTTTGTACAGCCCATGATCGGAGAACCGGAGGCGCCCACGATGACACCCTTGCTCTCGCAGATGGAGGAGAAACCGGTTGACGTTGTAGCTGTGTATCTCGATGTATGGACGTCTGAAAGAATCGCCTTTTACAAGGTTGGTTAGGCCGTTGACCAAGGGGAAGGTCGCGCGGAGTTCTCGCAACAAGGCTCTCCAGCCGGGGGCGTGAATCGCGTAAGTCGAAGCGGGGGGCGCCGACTCCGCTTTCTGACAGGCGCCGTAGCAGTGATCGATCTGCACGAAATTCTGCCATGCTTTATCTGTCTTTTTCATCCACACCCATTTATTTAAGGTTAGCCACGAAGAAACTACTACTTCGCCTTCCAGCCAGCATAAGCGGCGGATTGTAATCCCGCGCAATGAACGAAGCAAGCGGTTGCCCTTGCGCGCAAATGTTTCGTTTACAGCCCATATAGATGTTTCCTGGAACCCTGAAAGGGCGCAAAATAATAGCCATGAGCGCAGCGCCGTTGAGTATCGAGTGAGTCGTCAAGCCCTAAAAGGTTGCGGGAGCACTTTATCATTGAGACCTTTTAGCGCTTATCAAGATCGACGCCCTCGACCAGGGAGCCGGCGCCACGCTCATATGGATATTATGTTTGCGCCCGGGTGGGTTTCAGGTTGGACTAACCGGCTTTTTATAGCGGTTTGCAAATCAGTGTGAGGGCAGAACACGCAATTGCAAACCGCGCTAAACGCCCCTATTAGCCTTGAGACCGGAAACCCGGGGCATGCTCAAACTCTCCATCCGATTAATAATGCAAAAATCGGAAAAGTATTTCATGGAATATGTGTCCTGATTGCTGGAGGGATTGAAATAGATTGGGACTTCAGGTTGGACTGGCCGACTTTTGAACAGGGGCTTAGAGCGGATTTCAATTGGATGTACGGGAAGGAACGCTCCGGTACCAGGAGCCATGTGCGCCAGGATAAGCGATTGGTCCGTGGCGCCCCCGCGTCCTCGCGGGCAGGACTGGCGAGGTAACTTATTGCGAGCAAAGTAGC
>DATEMG010000158.1:0-2748 GCA_035275805.1 Blastocatellia bacterium | reverse complement strand
TGCCTACTACGCGGCGGGAGAGAAGTTCCCCGAAGGGGTGTTGGACGAGGCGCGGGCCGCCCTGTCGAAAGTCGAACAGGCGACCGGCAAGAAGTTCGGCGGCGCCGAGAACCCGTTGCTAGTCTCGGTGCGTTCGGGCGCGAAGTTTTCGATGCCCGGAATGATGGACACGGTGTTGAACCTCGGGTTGAACGACGAGACCCGCGAAGCCCTGGCCCGTCTCACCGGCAACGAGCGCTTCTCTTACGACGCCTACCGGCGCTTCATTCAACTCTTCGGCAAAATAGTGCTGGGCATCGACTCTGAAAAGTTCGATCACAAATTCGACGAACACAAGAAGAAACTCGGCGTGACCGAGGACACTCAGGTCGGCGCCGAGACGCTCAGCCTTCTGATCCAGGATTACAAGGCGATCGTCAAGAAAGAGACCGGCAAAGATTTTCCGACAGACCCGCGCAAGCAGTTGGAACTGGCGATCAGGGCCGTCTTCGCTTCGTGGAACGGGCGGCGCGCGCGCGATTACCGGCGCATCCACAAGATTTCCGACGACCTCGGCACGGCGGTCAACGTCCAGGCGATGGTCTTCGGCAATATGGGCGAAGATTCGGGCACGGGCGTGGCCTTCACTCGCGACGTCGCGACCGGCGAGAAAATCCTCTACGGCGAATTCTTGCAGAACGCGCAGGGCGAAGACGTGGTCGCCGGCATCCGCACGCCGAAGAAAATCGCCGAATTGAAAGGCGTCATGCCCGAAGTCTATGACCAGTTCCAGCAGGTCGCCACGCGCCTCGAAAATCACTATAAGGACGTCCAGGACCTGGAATTCACCATCGAGCGCGGCAAGCTCTATATGCTCCAGACGCGCGTCGCCAAGCGCACCGGCGCGGCCGCCGTCCGCATCGCCGTCGAGATGGTCAATGAGGGAGTGATTGACAGGGCGACCGCCGTGCAGCGCGTCGAACCGGGGCAGCTGGACCAGTTGCTCCACCCGATGATCGATCCGAAAGCGCCTGTCAACGTCATCGCCATCGGACTGCCAGCAAGCCCAGGCGCGGCTTCGGGCAAGGTGGTCTTCGACCCGGACCACGCCGAAGAAGAGGCCAAGAAGGGCGAGAAGGTGATCCTGGTTAGAATCGAGACTTCGCCCGAGGACTTTCACGGAATGGTCGCAGCCCAGGCGATCCTGACAGCGCGCGGGGGAATGACCAGCCACGCCGCTGTCGTGGCGCGCGGGATGGGCAAATGCTGTGTGGCGGGCTGCAGCGACCTCAACATCGAATACGCCGCCAAACAGTTCGCCGCAAACGGCGTGACGGTCAAAGAGGGCGATTGGCTCACGCTGGACGGCTCGACGGGGCGCGTCATTCTCGGCCAGATTAAGTTGATCGCGCCTGAAGTCAGCGGCGATTTCAAGACGTTCATGTCGTGGGTCAACGAATATCGCAAACTCGGCCTGCGCGCCAACGCCGACACGCCGCGCGACGCGACGGTCGCGCGCGAATTCGGCGCCGAAGGCATCGGGCTGTGCCGCACCGAGCACATGTTCTTCGAAGGCGACCGCATCGACAGCGTCCGCCAGATGATTCTCTCATCGGGCGAATACAAGGCCCTCGAAGCCCAACTCAACGCGGCGAAAGCCGATCTTGAGAAGGCCTCGAAAGAGAAGAAGGCCGACGCCAAGAAGCGCGTCAAAGAGATCGAGAAGAAGATCAAACGTCCGGGCGAGCTCTATCACGGCGCGCTGGCCTCGCTACTGGAGTTGCAGCGCGAAGATTTCGCCGGCATCTTCCGCGCGATGAACGGCTATCCGGTGACGATCCGCACGCTCGACCCGCCGCTCCACGAATTCGTCCCGCACGACGACAAGACGCTCAAAGAGCTGGCCACGAAGATCAAGATGAACTTCAAGGAGGCCAAGACCCGCGTCGCGCAGTTGCACGAATTCAACCCGATGCTCGGCCACCGCGGGTGCCGCCTCGGCATCGTCTACCCGGAGATCACCGAGATGCAGGCGCGCGCGATCTTCGAGGCCGCCGTCAAGGTCAAACGCGAAGGAGTCGTCGTCAAACCTGAGATCATGATCCCGCTTGTGGCCAACGTGAATGAACTGAAGCTGCAGACCGACGTCGTACGTCGCGTCGCCGGGGAAGTCTTCGAGCGCGAAGGCGAGTCGGTCGAGTATCTGGTCGGAACGATGATCGAACTGCCGCGCGCCGCGCTGACTGCCAACCGCATCGCCGAGGTCGCGGAATTTTTCAGCTTCGGCACGAACGACCTGACACAGACCGCGATGGGATTGAGCCGCGACGATTCGGGCCGCTTCCTGCCGTTCTACGTCGAGAAGAAGATATTCCCGGACGACCCGTTCCAAACGCTAGATCAGGAAGGCGTGGGGCAGCTTCTCAAAATAGGCGTCCAGCACGGACGCTCGACGCGCCCCGATCTGAAGATCGGCATCTGCGGCGAGCACGGCGGCGACCCCGAATCTGTTATCTTCTGCCACAAGATCGGGCTGAATTACGTGAGCTGTTCGCCTTACCGCGTGCCCATCGCGCTGCTGGCCGCCGCTCATGCGGCGCTGGCCGATCAAGTCAGCGCGACTGCGGCGGCGACAACGGCGTAATCAAGCTGGGCGCCAGGGCGTCCTCGCCCGCCGAGCTTACAGAAATGCGGATTGGAGAGCTATGAGTTCTCCGTCCGCATTTCTTATTTAAAAGAGGGGAGGGGCGCTATGGAATTGATTTTGAG
>DATEMG010000157.1:0-33423 GCA_035275805.1 Blastocatellia bacterium | reverse complement strand
GGCTAAAGCCGGGACTCTAAACGCTGTCTCCCAACGTTTGTAGATAAACTGGATATCGCCAGAAAAAATGCTAAACACAAGAAAACTTAGTTTACAGACTGCTGAGCCTGTCCGGCTCTGGCTGGTTCAAAAATCGAATATGTTGGCTACCCAATAGCCCGGATGTCCTACGCAGAAGTCCCTGAAGTATTCCAGCCTCTCGATTTCAGCCTTTCCCATAATTCGCAGATCATCGAGATGCTGGTTCAACGAACGAATCATCCGATCAACGTGTTGGGGTTGGAGAAACAGGTACACCTCTTCTTTGTATCCAAAATATTTCATCGAAGAAAGTGAACCTTTGGGGTTTCCTTCTGTAAAGACTTCGGCGTAACAGCCCCAATAGTCGAGATGGATTTCCTCTACGCCGAAAGCAAAATCGTGAATAAGCTCATCCTTTAGCTGCTCCAGCGTATTTTTTTCGGCAATCAGTCTTTCCACAGCTTCCGCGACGGAACCGCCTTGTTCATTGAGTTCGAATAACACGATGCTATAAACGAAACCGCCACTATTTTCCATCTCCTTCAGAGAATCGAGGTTTTCCTCGACATAACGGATCAGCTTGGATTTAGTCATACCCAAAATCCGATCGCTCAACATCTTGTTGAATAGTTTGACGCTGTCCGTTCCCATTTCTGAACTTTCTTGAGTGAAATAAGATCTTTAAACGTTGAATCGAAATTCGATCACATCGGCGTCCTGCACGACATATTCTTTGCCTTCCAGCCGCATCCAGCCTTTCTCTTTGGCGGCGACTTCAGAGCCGGCCTCGATCATGTGGTTATAGGCGACGACCTGGGCGCGAATGAAGCCGCGTTCGATGTCTGAGTGGATCTCTCCGGCGGCTTCCGGGGCCTTCGCGCCTTTGCGGATCGTCCAGGCGCGCGCCTCCTTCTCGCCGGCGGTGAAAAAGGAGATCAGGCCTAGCGTGTGATAGGCGCCGCGGATCAGTTTGCCGAGTCCCGTTTCTGTGACGCCCAGGCTGGCCATGTATTCCGGGCGCTCTTCGGGTTCGAGGTCTACAAGATCGGCCTCGAGTTGCGCGCTGATGACGACGTGATCGACCCCTTCGCTCTCGGCGTGTTCGCGCACTTGCCGAATGAAATCAGTCTCGGGTTTGCTCAGATCGGATTCAGAGACGTTGGCGACGTAGATCATCGGTTTCATCGTCAACAGGAAGAGGTGATAAGCCTTCGCTTTTTCTTCATCGGTCAATCCGGCGAGCCTCGCTGGTCTGCCGTCGTCGAAAGCCGCTTGCAGTTTGTCCAGAAGATCGAGTTCTTCTTTTGCGGTCTTGTCTCCGACCTTGGCCTGTTTGGTCACGCGCTCGCGCCGTTTTTCGACCGTGGCCAGGTCGGCCAGGATCAATTCCAGGTTGAGCGTTTCGACGTCGCGCCGCGGGTTGATGGTCTCCTCGACGTGGACGACGTTTTCGTCCTCGAAACAGCGCACGACGTGGACGATCAGTTCTGTCTCGCGTATGTGATGAAGGAACTGATTGCCGAGGCCCTCGCCCCGGCTCGCGCCTTTGGCCAATCCGGCGATATCGACGAATTCGACCGTCGCGTAAACGATCTTGTTGGTCTTGGCTATTTTGGCCAGGGGGGCGAGCCGCGCGTCGGGCACATTGATGACGCCGACGTTCGCGCCCGTGGTGCTGAAAGGATAGTTGGCGCTCTCGGCGCCTCGCGTCGCGGTAAGCGCGTTGAATAGAGTCGATTTGCCGACGTTCGGCAGACCGACGATGCCTGCGCGTAACACTGATGATTTCTCCTATCGGTGGCGGTGGCGGTAAAAGCCACTCTACTTGACCTGCGGGCGGCTTGTCCAGAAGGACGCCTGGCGCGCTTTCAGCCTGCCAGGAATTGGTTCAATTCCGCTTCGGTAGGCAGTCCGTCGCGCGCGCCGAGCTCGCGGCATTGCAGCGCCGCCACGGCGTTCGCGGCGCGCATCGTCTCTTCAATGCTCAGTCCTTTGCACAATCCGTAAATGAATCCGGCGCGGAAAGCGTCTCCCGCGCCTGTAGTGTCGCGGATGACCGGCGGGCGAAAGGCCGGCGACGCGATGAATTGATCTTCGACATAGGCCAGCGCGCCTCGCGCGCCCTGAGTCATCGCCACCAGATAGCAGCCGTAGCGCTCGTTCAATTTCCTCAGCGCCTGCTGCTCGTCCATGGTCCGGGTGAGCTCATTCGCCAGTCCCTGCGAAGTGATCAAACAATCGACCATCGGCAGCAGTTCATCAATTCCGGGATAAGCCGTGTCGAGGTCAATGGTCACCGGCATGCCGGCTTCGTGCGCCCATCGCGCCGCCTGCATCGCGGCTTCGGTGTCAAAACCGTCAAGGTGCAGGACGCGCGCTCGCGTGATCATCTCGCGCTTCAACTCTTCGGGAGCGACGCGGGTGCCGTCGTCGTGGTACCAGAGGATGGTTCTTTCGCCCGAAAACTGCTCGATGATGATCACGGCGCCCTGGGTCTTGGCGCTCATCGCTATCATCACGCCGCCGCAATCGACGCCCTCTTTCTGCAGCGATTCGATCAGCATCCGGCCTTCGTTGTCGTAGCCGACCTTGCCGATGTAGCTTGCGCGCAATCCTAAACGGCGCGCCCCGACCATCGCCGACGAGACCTGCCCGCCGGACATCTGCCGGTGGTCGGTCAAACGGACCTTGGTGTTGAAGGAGGGGAAGCGCGGGATCGTCACCAGATGATCGACCGCGTTGAGGCCGAATCCGACAACGTCAAACTCTCTGTCGCCGGGGAGTGTGAAGGAGAATTCCATGGCGCGAATTATGAATGATCACCGCTCATCGCTTCAACGCCGTCGGCCAGTTGACTTGCACGGCTATCGTGGTCTCGATGGCGTTCGGCGCGCGCAAGACCACCAGAAAACGCTGGCCGTCCTTGGTGGCGATGTACCTGTTTCGACGTTGCTCGGCCTCGATATTCACGCCGAAGAGCGGCTTGGGCGTTCCGGCGGAAAATGAAGCTCCTTCGGTGTTCACCTCTACCGCCGTCAATGTGGCGCCGTCCAGGTAGAACAACTCTTTCCCGTCCCCCCGCCATTGCGGTTGGTTTCCTCCGCGATCTGAGATTTGCCATTTGCCGCCCGCGTCGCCGCCGGACAACGGGAGACCTCGGACGAAGATTCTCGACTCGCCGGTTTCGTAGGAACGATAAGCAACCCAGCGTCCGTTCGGGGAGAACCGGCCCGAGTCCTCCCTGAGTTTAGCCGGTGGGAACGGCGTCCGCCTCCGTTCTCCGTTGAGCGACAACAGAGAGAGGCGCGGTTCCGACTGACCGGGATAGTGATTGAAGAGGATAAACCGTCCGTCCGGGGAAATGTCTTCGAGGTTCAGAGTCTCATCTGACGCGAGCAACCGTTCCACGGCGCCCCTGCCGTCCGCCGGCTTGCGATAAATATTTCGCGGCCCATTTTGCGTTGAGGTGAAGATGATCCATTTCCCGTCAGGCGTCCAGCGCGGATTTAAATCATCGCCGGGATCGAATGTCAGCCGGGAGCCGGCGCCGAGCGGCATTTGCATAATCCACAAGTCGCGCATCCTGGTTTCAGGATTAGCCATCGACACTACCATGCGGTCTTCGCCAGGCGAAAAAGAAGGCCCGGAGTACATAGCCGATTCGCCCATCGTTCCGAGCCGGTTGCCTGATCGGTCAAACCATGTCAACTGCGTCTTGTCGGGATCGGTGGCTTTGACCTTCCACGCCAGCACCCCGTTTTCGGAGGCGGAAAACGCGGCGAATGGAGTGGATTTATCGCCGGTATAACTAGTCACCTGCTCGGCGACCGAGACCGGCTCCCCACTGACTTCGAGTCGCTTGAGATCAAAACGCTGCGCCATCAGAAGGTTTTCTTTGGTGAACAGCAGATGATCCGTCGGAACATAGACCGCGGAAGCCGCGCCCCTTAAGATCAGCTTCCGCTGCGCGCCTTCATCGAGGGACGCGACGTAAATCCCGTCGTTTTGCCGGTCCTTATTTTGTGAGGAATAGAGGAAATGTTTCCCATCGGGCAGAAAGCGGGGATTGAATTGGCCCGTCTCGCCGTCGGCGAAGGGTTTTAGCGCGACAGCCCGTCCGCCAGCGGCCGCGACGCGGCTCAGTCTGGAGTCTGGCGAGAAGAGAATCACGCCTTCCAGGTTCCAACTGCCAGGGAGCGAGCCGCCAGCCTCGCAGATTGTCACGGCGGAGCCGCTCGACATGTCAAATTTTCGTAGTCGCCCCCTGGCAAAGAATGCGACAAAGCGGCTGTCTGGCGACCAAAACGGCGAAAATCCCCCCTCGGTGTCAGGCAAGGGTTTCGCCTTGGCTGAGTCCAGACTACGCAGCCAGAGTGGCGCTTCGTTTTCACTTCGGGCCGAAACCGTGGATGCGCTGTAGACTATATACTTCCCGTCCGGCGAGACGGCCGGTGAATCATGCCACCGGAACTCCCAATTATCCGGTAAGCCGAAAGTAAAACTAACGGCCAACTTCTCTTCCGGTCGGCTCCACAGTTGAAACACGACCACGACGAAGGCCGCGAGCGTCAGGACTGTCGCCGTAGCCAGGGCCCAACGTCTCCATTTTTTGCCGAGACTGCTTAACAACGGCGCCGCGATCCGCGCTTCTGGGGAGACCTTCACGCTTGGACTGGAACCTGACGAAGTTTTCAACTCGTCCAGCGCAAAGGCGAGGTCGCCCGCCGATTGAAACCGTCGCTCCGGTTCCTTCTCCAAACATCGCCGCACGATCCGCCACACGGCGCCGGGGACCTCAGGGGCGACATCCGCCAGCGGGACCGGCTCTTTGGTCAGAACCGCCGCCATCACATCACTCGCCGTCGCCCCCTCGAACGGCCTGCGCCCGGCCAGCATTTCATACAGCGTTACGCCCAACGAAAAGAAGTCCGTCCGATGGTCCACCTTCACACCGCGCGCCTGCTCCGGCGACATATAACTCGCCGTCCCCATCACCATCCCAGGCGAGGTGAGTGAAGGGAGCGGGGAGTGGGGAGTGGGGAATTGGGAGTTGGGTTTTTCCCCATTCCTCCACTCCCTATCCGCCCATTCCCCATTTCCGACGATCAGTTTCGCCAGCCCGAAGTCGAGCACTTTGACCAGCCCGTCTTTGCGCGCCATGACGTTCTCCGGCTTGATGTCGCGATGAGTGATTCCGGCCTCATGCGCGGCCTGCAGGGCGGCGGCCATCTGAGAGGCGATTTCCAGCGCCTCGGTCAGAGCGATCCGCCGCTGCAAGCGTTGGCGCAATGTCTCCCCCTCGACGTATTCAGTGACGATAAAGCGCCGTCCCTCGACTTCGCCGATTTCATAGATTGTGACGATGTTTGGATGGTTGAGCGCCGAGGCCGCGCGCGCTTCCTGTTCGAAGCGCCGCACGCGTTCGGGCTGACTGGTGAACTCTGCGGGCAGCAGTTTGACGGCGACCTTGCGGCCCAATCGCGTGTCGCGCGCGAGCCAGACTTCGCCCATTCCGCCGCGACCGAGCGGCGAGAGGATTCGATAAGCGCCTATCTGTGACGGCGCCATTGCCGGAGGTTGGGATAGAAGAGAAGACGGCTCATCGGCCCATTCACGGGCTGCGACTTCGAGCGCGGGCGATTCGATGAAACTGGTGGGCTGGCCGTCGTAGGCGATCAGGGACGCGACCTCCCGGCGTAGCTCTTCATCGCCGGCGCAGGCTTCGGCCAGAAACTCCGCGCGCGTCGCCGTCTCGCGTTCCAACGCCGCGTGGTAAAGACTCTCAACCTGTTTCCAACGTTCAGACATCGGACTTTCCTCCGCGCAGTCTGCGCAACAACCACGACCTGGCCAATCGCCAGTCGCGATGAACGGTCTCGGCCGAGACGCCGAGCGCCTCGGCCGTCTCATCCACACTCAGCCCGCCGAAGAAGCGCAACTCGACCACCCGGCTTTTGCGCGGATCGATTTGCGCGAGCGCGCCGAGCGCCTCGTCGAGCGCGAGCAGCCCCTCGTCGTGTTGTTTGCCGACCTCCATCCCTTCATCGAGCGGGACCAGGCGCGCATCGCCTCCCCGCTTGCGGCTGCCGCGTTCGCGCGCGAGGTCTACCAACACCTGTCGCATCACCCGCGCCGCCGCCGCGAAGAAATGTGCGCGGTTTTCCAATCGCACATGATCGGCGTCAATCAACCGGAGGTAGGCTTCGTGAATGAGCGCGGTGGTTTGCATAGTCTGGCCAGCGCGTTCGCGGCGCATATAGCTTTTCGCCAACCGGCGAAGCTCGGCATAGACCAGCGGCACAAGGCGGTCCAGCGCCGCCTTGTCGCCCTCGCTCCAGGCCAGCAACAATTGGGAGACTTCGTGTAGGTTATGCTCCGACATAGGGTATTTTGCACAATCTCCGGTTATTCGCTCAGCCTCGGCGCCGCTTTTTTTGTGAGCCGCCGCGTGAAAACAGAAAAATGCAGGAGAGGAAAATCTGATGGATCAAGTTCTGTGGATATTTTCCTGCCACTTGCAAGCTGGTTTGGCGCCGCGCGTCAGCATTGAGCGGGCGCCCGCTGACGCGCGCAGCCGTAAAGTCGGCGCCGCCGAAAATAATTACGCGCGTCGCTGAAAATAATTACGAAGCGGTTGCAGTTTTTCTCCCCAATTTCCGCATGAGGGAGTGAGGCGCGATGAGGTGATTGCGCCGATGAAGCTGCTGGCGTTTGCCGTCGCTGGTTCGTCAGCGGCTTCATTTTATTTCGGGGGAGGGAGACTAATGAAGCGCGTAAGCGTACTGACTACTTTAATCATCCTTCAGTCAACCTTTTGCTGTCTGGCGACGACGCGGGCTCAAAACTCGCGCGCTGCGACGGCGGCCTCTTATCTCGAACGCGGCGCCGCGTGGGTCTCAAAAGGGGAGTTGGATCGTGCGATCGCCGATTTCGATCTCGCCATCGCTTCCGACCCGACTTTGGCCGTGGCGTTTTTCAACCGCGGCTCGGCTCGGAGTCAGAAACGCGATCTCGAAGGCGCGCTCGCAGACTACGACCGCGCGATTCAACTAGATCATCGTCTCGCCGAAGCCTGGGCCAATCGCGGCGGGATTCGCTACGTCGCTGGCGACCTGACCGGCGCGATCAGCGACGGCTCACGCGCCATCGAACTCAACCCCCGGCTGGCCCTGGCCTGGAACAATCGCGGACTGGCGAGAATGGACAATGGTGATCTGGCAGGCGCGGTAAGCGATTTCGACAGTTCCATCAGGCTCGATCACAAGGGCGCTGAATCCTACTACAATCGCGGTACTGCGCGTTACCGCATGAGAGATTTCGACGGCGCTATCGCCGACCGCACGCGGGCCATCAAGCTCAAGCCCGACTTCGTCGCAGCCTGGGGCGACCGTGGCGCGGCGCGGCTGGCCAAAGGAGACCTCGAAGGCGCGCTGGCCGATTATAATCGCGCCATCGAATTGAATCCTGCGTCGGCGATCGGTTACTTCAATCGCTCCCTCGTCTGGCGCGAGCGCGGCGATCTGGCGCAGGCCAGGGCCGATTACGACCGGGCCGTCGCGCTCGATCCGCGCCTCGCCATCAGCGAGGCGCGGGAGAAAATACGGAACAGGCTTATCCGTTGACGCGCGCCATTGCCCGCGCCATTACCCATTCTGTTAACGGGGCGCGCCATTGCCACAACCTTAAGCCGTCGCGCCGCCGTTGCGATGACCAGACAGCGCCTTTACAATGCGCCGCGTGTCAGCTCGGTCACATTGCCGGACTCCTGGCAAATGACAAACGTAAAAAGCAATTTGGATGGCGGTTATGATTACTGAAGGAGAGACGCGATGACTGTCGAGGGTGGAATTTTTCTGTTCCTGGGCCTCCTCTTCATCTTGCCCGCGCTCTACTGGTTGTCGCGTCTGGTGAATTGGATTGCGGGGAGGAAGTTGATCCCGCTCTGGCTGCTGGCCGCGTTGACTGTAGCTGCGCTTGCGGGCGGATCGCTTTACCTGGACACCGCTGGAATTATCACGCCGGTCAAAGTCGTGGATAAGAGCGACACGATCAGTCTTGGCAGGAACGGCTCGTGGCGCCGCAATCTCTCGGTTCAGGTCGAATACCAGTCGCCCGGCGAAATCATTCCCACTCCGATCGGGCTTCGCTGCGACGCCGCGACCTTCGACGCGTTGCGAATTGGGCAGACGGTCGAGGCGCGCGTGCTGGATTTAGGGCAAGTCTTCAAGTTCGCGCGGCTGAAAGACAGGTCTACGTTTTCGCTCATCGGGGACCGCTTCTCGCGCAGCCCTCGCGGCCCATGGCGGGAATCGACGGCGGTCATCAGTGATGTGAGTCACATCGCCGAGTATTCGTCCCGCCGCAGTAGCTCACAACTGCCCTGGCCCTTCGACATCGTCCAGCTCAGCTTCACGCCGGAAGGCAGAGATCAGCCCGTCATTGCTGTTGATGTGGTCGAATCCGCCAGCGCTCCGGGTTTGGTTAAAGGCGGGACTGTGCGGATCGTCTGGCCCGAAGACGACCCGCGCTCGGCCAAAATCAAAGGGGCGCAGCCCGGATCGCCGTGGGCGAATTGGTTCTATGGGTTGGGTGAGATTCTGGCCATCGGGGCCGTGGTTATCGCCTTCTTCGCCGTGATCGGATTGAGACGCCGAATGAGAAGAACAAAAGAGACAACCCAGACGCCGTGAACGCCCCGGAGCCGAACGGGAACGGAGTTTGGTAAATGAGTGACGGCAGAAATATGTCCCCTTTTATCTGGGACCGACGCCGCAGCCATCAACCTCGCCGTCAATCGGGCATCGCCAAGTTACCAAATGCTGCAAAGATCTGGTGGATGCGCCACTAATGCCAGTTTTAAAAGCCAGTTAGTTTAACTTGAAGTCCCAGTCTATTTCATTCCATCCAGAATCAGGCCATATCTCCATGACCATGAAATACTTTTCCGATTTTAGCATCAATTATCGGAGACGGAATTTGAGCATCGCCAGGGGGCGCCCTCAAGGCTACTAATGGCGTTTAAAAAAACCGGTTAGTCCAGCCCGAAGCTCCACAGGACCGCAAGCATGATAGCTGGAGGTGTGCGGCGCAGTTCACTACTTACCTGCGCCGCGTTCTACCTGTGGTTATTATTTTGCGCACTTTTAGAGTTTCAAGGTACTTTTAAAACAGACTCTCGGCAAACCTTGCCATTCCGCGCGCGACCGAGTTTCGGCGTTCGCACATATCTGTTAGGAGGTAGACATACTATGCGAACCATCCTCAATTTTTTCCATTTGAACTCTTTGTACTATCAACTGCCATTGCAGATGCGTTTGATCGGCCCGCTCGGTTTGTTGATCGCGGCGGCGTTGATTTTCGTCTCGTCCGGCAAAGCCCGGATCGTCCACGTTTCGGTGGCGGCTATGCCCAGTCTGCGGGGCGATGCGGCCACCAAGTACCTCAAACAACAGGGGTTGTATAACTCGCTCAGAGAAGCGGCGAAGGCCGCGCGCTATGGCGTCTATACTTCTTCGCCCTCGCGCGGCGAAGCCTTTTACGCTGACAACCCCGGGCAGCGATGGCGGGCGGGCTCCACGCCCGATGGTCTGAGCTTGCGCGGCGGGGAGGCTCCCGGCGCGAGCTATCCGGCGCCGATTGATCCGACCTTTAGAGAGATCAAGAAGCTGACCGCTTCGGACCCCGCAGAAAGTTCCTTCTTCGGCCAATCTGTGGCGATCTACGAGGACACGGCCATAGTCGGGGCTCCTTTTGAGAGCATCGGAGACAACTTCGAGCAAGGCGCGGCCTATATATTCCAACGGAACCTTAATGGAACTGACCAGTGGGGACAGGTCAAGAAACTGACAGCCTCGGACGCCACAAGGGATGATTGGTTCGGAATTTCTGTGGCGATCTACGAGGACACAGTCCTTGTCGGGGCTTCCTTCGACACCATCGGAGGCAATCGCTTACAAGGCTCAGTGTACATTTTCGAACGGAACCAGGGCGGGGCCGACAATTGGGGAGAGGTCAAGAAACTGATCGCCCTCGACGGCCAGGAGTTTGCCCAGTTCGGCCGCGTCGCGATCTACGAGGACACGGCCATTGTGGGGGCTCCCGGCGACGACATCGGCGCCAACATCCCCCAGGGCTCAGTCTACATCTTCGAGCGGAACCAGGGCGGGCCCAACAACTGGGGTCAAGTCAAAAAGATAATCGCCTCGGACGGCGGGATTCAACCTCAGTTCGGCGTCGTAGTGAGGATCTACATGGACACGCTCATTGTCGGGGCCCCATTCCAGACCGTCGGTAGCAATCTCAGCCAGGGTGCGGCATATATCTTCGAGCGGAACCGGGGCGGGGTTGACAATTGGGGAGAGGTCAAGAAACTGACCGCCTCGGATGGCGCGGAGGGTGACGCCTTTGGCGCGGTGGCGATTTACGAGGACACGGTCATTGTCGGGGCTTTCAGCCATGCCGTAGGAAACAACCTCAGCCAGGGCGCGGCATATGTCTTCGAGCGGAACCAGGGCGGGGCTGACAATTGGGGAGAGATCAAGAAACTGATCGCCTCGGACGGCGCGCAGGGTGACGGCTTCGGCGGCGCGGTGGCGATTTACGAGGACACGATCATTGTGGGGGCTTTCGGCAACCCCTTCTTCGATATCACTGCAGGCTCGGCCTATGTTTTCGAACGGAATCAGGGCGGAGCCGACAATTGGGGAGAGGTCAAGATATTAACCGCCTCGGATAATGTAGATCCTGACTTCTACGGCATCTCGGCGGCGATATATGAGGACACGGTCATCGTCGGGGCCCCCATCGGCGACATCGGCAGAGGCGCCGCCTACATCTATGTCGCTGGGAACTCTCCTCCGACGATCAGCGCGGCGGGTGTGACGCGCGCCGAGGGCGCTACCGCGACCAACTCGACCATCGCCGCGGTCTCTGATCCCGACCAGGCAGCCGACACGCTGGTGGTGACTGTAAACAGTTCGCCGAGCGCGACGGTCAATGGCGTGACCGTTTCAAACATCACAGTGGACGCCGCAGGCGAGGCCAGGGCCGATGTAGTGGCGGCGTGCGGGGCGTCTAACGCCGGCTTCACGTTGCGCGTCACAGACGGCGAAGGTCTGTTCGCTGAAGCCGCGCTGGATGTGACGGTCACGCCCGAGGATGTCGCTCCGGCGCTCAGGCTCCGGCCTTCGATTGAACTCTGGCCCCCTAACCACACTTACCGAACAGTGACAGTGGCGCAGATGGTTGAGAGCGTCATCGATAATTGCTCACCGCTCGGCGTCGGCGACGTAGTGATCGAGAAGGTGACGAGCGACGAACCGGATGACGCTCCAGGCCACCTTGACGGCAATACGACCAACGACATCGTCATAACCCCCGACTGCCGGTCGGTTCGACTGCGGGCGGAACGCGCTGAGGCGAATGATGGGCGTGTTTACTCAATCACTCTGCGATTGCGTGACAGCAGAGGCAACGCCACCCGGCGAGATTTCGAAGTGAGCGTGCCGATCGATCAAGGCGGCGTTCCGGCGGTGAAGGGCGTCACGGCCATCACCGTGAAAGGCGGTTGCCAATAGTTAATGACAAATCCGTCACGTAGATTAAGGGACATTCGCCAAAATCAGGTGGTGGCCCTCAATTTACGTGACGGGTAAGTCGCGCCGCCCTCTTCAAGCTTTCTCGTTCATCGTTCATAATTTCAATGTATGACGCTAGACGAGAAGTTACAGAATCTTCCAACCGTCCCCGGCTGTTACCTTCACAAGAACGCGAAGGGCGAGATCCTCTATGTCGGCAAGGCGAAGAATCTGCGCAGCCGTGTGCGGCAGTACTTCCAGAACTCGCGCGCGATGGACGCCAAGACGTTGGAACTGGTCGCGCGCATTGCCGACGTCGAATTCATTGTCACCGACACCGAGGCCGAGGCCCTGATTCTCGAGTCGAATCTGGTCAAGCGCCACAAACCGCGCTACAACGTGATGCTCAAGGATGACAAGGCCTACCCGCATCTGAAGCTCACGATCGCCGAAGAGTTCCCTCGCATTTTCAAGACGCGCAGAGTCGAAAAGGACGGCGCGCTCTATTACGGCCCTTACCTGCCCGCGTCGCTGGCCGACAAGACCGTCTCCCTCATCAACCGCGAATTCCAACTGCGCACGTGCTCGGACGAGGTTTATGAAATTTACAGGCGAGCCGGAAGGCCCTGCATGGAGTACCAGATCAAACGCTGCATGGGGCCTTGCCAGAAGGATTTGTGCAAGCCCGATCAATATCGCGAAGCGGTCGATGATGTGAAACTGCTGCTCGAAGGCAAGGACAAACAGCTGGCCGATGAATTGGAAGCGCGAATGCTGAAGGCTTCTGAAGAGTTGCGGTTCGAGCAGGCGGCGAAATACCGCGATCTGCTCAAGACCGTCCGCGCGCTCAGCGAGCATCAGAAGATGATGGGAATGCTCGACCTCGACATCGATATTTTCGGTTATTACCGCGAGGGGCATCAATTGTCGCTCCACCTTTTCACAATGCGCGAGGGGCGCGTCGTCGGGCGGCGAGAATTTTATTGGGAGGACATCCCGGTCGAAGGCTTCAACCCGGCCGAATTCCTGGGGGCGGCGCTCGAGCAGTATTACACCATCGGCAATTACGTGCCGCTGGAGATTCACGTGCCGGTCGATTGGGAAAGCCGCGAGGCGCTCGAAGAGGTGCTCGGCGAAAAGCGCGGCCGGCGCGTGCAGATATTCGACCCGCAGAGGGGAAAGAAGCGCGAGATGATCGACCTGGTCGAGAAGAACGCCAAGCTCGGCTTCGACCAGCGCTTCCGCGTCATCAAGCCTGACTGGTCTAAGGTCCTGGCCGAATTGCAGGAGACCATCGGGCTGCCGTCGTACCCGCATCGGATCGAGTCGTTCGACATCTCGAACATCCAGGGCGCCGAGAACGTCGCCGGGATGGTCGTTTGCGAAGAAGGCGAGATGAAGAAGTCGGATTACCGCAAGTTCATCATCAAGACTGTCGAAGGCGCGGACGATTTCGCATCGATGCGCGAGGCCGTCTACCGGCGATACTCGCGGCTGTTGAAAGAGGAGAAACAACTGCCTGACCTGGTCTTCATTGACGGAGGCAAGGGACAATTGTCGTCGGCCGCAGCCGCGCTGCACGAATTGGGACTGGCCGACCTGCCGATAGCCGGCATCGTCAAACCGCGCGGACGTCACGAAGAGATCAGCCACCTGCTCCTCAAGGGCAGGGAAGACGAGCCGATCTTTCTGGAAAAGACCTCGCCCGTGATGCGGCTGGTCAGGATGATCCGTGATGAGACCCATCGCTTTGCCCTAAGCTTCCACCGGCAGCGACGCGCGACGCGCGACTTCACATCCGAGCTGACCTCGATTCCTGGCGTCGGCGAAAAATTGAAAGAGCGGTTGCTGCGAAATTTCGGGAGCTTGAAGCGCGTGTCGGAGGCGACGGTCGCCGAATTGAAGCCATTCGTCGGCCAGAAGCAGGCTGAGATGATCGTCGAACACTTCAAGGAGAGAAGGGAAGCCGAAGCCTCGGGGGAAATCGCCGCAACGCCGGAATAATATCCTCATAAGCGTCAGGCGGATATTATGAAAACTGAAAGACGTGGACCCACTGGTCTCAGTCGTAACGCTGTGGCAAGATCGGACTCGTGAAGCAGGAGACAGTGTCGGATGATGTAAGGGGCGCGGCTGTCGGAGAAAAGACTGAACCCATCTTCGGCGGGACTTTCCGCGCGCTCCGCTACCAAAACTATCGCCTCATCTGGATAGGCTTTTTCCTTTCAAACATCGGGACGTGGATGCAGACGGTCGCGCAGGGATGGTTGGTGCGCGAGTTGACGGCTTCAACCGCGCTGATCGGATTCGTCTCGTTCGCCAGTTCGTTTCCGCAGATAGCCTTCTCGCTCTTCGGCGGCGTCTACGCTGATCTGTTCAACCGCCGCAAACTGCTGATCGCCACGCAATCGGTCCACATGTTCAACGCCGCCGCCTTGGGAGCGCTGGTCCTGCTGCGCGACTGGAAGTTATGGGAAGGATTGTCACTCTGGCATGTGATCGCCATCACTTTCGTCAGCGGACTTTCGTCCACGCTGGCCACGCCGGCGTTCCAGGCGCTGATGCTCGACCTGGTCAGCCGCGAGGATTTGCCGAGCGCGGTCGCGCTCAATTCCGCGCAATTCAACTTGTCGCGCATCATCGGACCGACGGTCGGCGGATTGTTGTTCGGCGTCACCGGGATCGCGGGAGGGTATTTCCTTAACAGCGCCAGCTTTTTAGCGGTGATCGCCGCGCTGTGGCTTTTGCGGATGCCGCCCTGGAGCGCGCCGGCCAGCCTCGGCGCGCGCGAGATGTGGCGTCAAATGGTCGCCGGTATTCGCTACGTCCACAAGCGGCCCCGCGTGCAAGCGCTGCTCGGCGTCGCCACGGTGATCAGCCTCTGCGGGGGGCCATTCTTAATCTTCCTGCCGGTCTTCGCCCGCGACGTTTTGAATCGTGAGGCGGAGGGGCTGGCGCGGTTATGGGCGGCGATGGGCGTGGGGGCGCTGCTGAGCGCGCTGGCGATGGCTTACAGTTTGAGCAATTCGCGGCGCCGCGGCCGATTGCTGCTCGCCGGAAACGTCTTTTTCGGGCTGGCGGTGGCGGCGTTCGCGCTGTCGCGCAACTTCGCGCTTTCCTGCCTTTTCCTCGCGCTGGTCGGCGCCGGAATGGTCAGCATTACGACCACGGTCAACACGCTGTTGCAGATGCTGGTGCAGGACGAGATGCGCGGGCGCGTGATGAGCATGTACGCTCTGGCTTTTATCGGGCTCCCGCCGGTGGGAGGCTTGTTGATCGGCGCGCTGGCCGACCTGATCGGATGGCGGTGGGGACATCACGGCGCGCAATGGGCGCTGGCCGCCGGGGGCGCGGTCATTGTCTTATTTGCGGTCGGAGTGACGTTGGCCGTGCCGAGGGTTAAGGAGTTGGAGTGAGTCAACCGACAAGAGGGGAGTGGGGAGTGGGGAGTGGGGAGTAGGGAGTGGGAGGACGAGATACTATGTCTTGCGTTTCCCATTCCCCACTCCCCACTCCCCATTCCCTATTCCCCTTTTGGCGCCTCATCTGCCGCCGTCAATTCCGAAAATCTCGCCTGTAATGAAGCCCGCGTCATCCGAAGCCAGGAAGGCCACCAACTCGGCCACCTCCTCTGGCGAGCCTGCGCGTCCGAGCGGCGTGGCATTAATGACCTCCTGCAAACGATCGGGGCGCGAGAATTGGTCGTGAAACGGAGTCAGGATGATGCCCGGAGCGACGGCGTTGACCGTCACGTTGTACTGGCCGAATTCGTTGGCCAGCCCCTTAGTGAGCGTGTTGACCGCGGCCTTGGCCGCCGCGTAAGGCAACGATCCGCCGCGCCCGCCGACCTGCGCCGCTAGCGACGAGATGTTGATGATCCGTCCGCCGCGCTGCTCTTTCATATACGGGACCACCATCTGCGAACAGAGAAAGACGCTCTTCAAATTGAGATCCATAACGGCGTCCCAGACCTCCTCGCCGCAGTCCTCGATGCGCATCAGTTTGACGATGCTCCCGGCGTTGTTTACCAGAATGTCTATTCGCCCGAAATTATCCAGCGCGTCCACGATCATCTGCGCGACCTGGGGCCGCTTCGTCACGTCAGCGCGGACCAGCAGCGCGTTGCGGCGCATCAACTGGATGTCAGCCACGGTTTCCGCCGCGCCCCTTTCATTCTTGAAATAGTTGACGACGACCGCCGCGCCGTTGCGCGCCAGCGCGACGGCCGACGCGCGCCCGATGCCGGAGCCCGCGCCGGTGACGATGGCGACTTTCCCTCGTAAATCGTATTGAGCTGCCATAGATGTGTATTGTTTGAGCGTTGTCTGTCTTTGTGTTTAGGGCGCCTTGTAGAAAGGGGAGCGCAAAGCGGTCGAGTGTGCGCTGCTTAGGGCGGTTTTCAGATCAGTCCACGGGTTAATAGAACGCTGATGACGCGGACGGGCGCGGATCATCACGGATAAAGCCAAAAAAGATCAGCGCCAATCCGCTCTATCCGCGTTCTATTGCTGCAAACAACAATTGCTGATCCCGTATACGCAATTGAAAACCGATCTAGGCAGAGGGCTTGTCGAGGAAGCGTCGCAAACTGTCGAGTGTGCGCTACCCTTCCCGCGACCTCACATCTTTATTGCGCTTTCTCAGGATGTTTGATCTTCCTGATAGTATTTCCGATTCTTCAATTTCTCCGGAAGGCATACCATGTCGCTGCGGCCTTCTTCATAATCGTGAGCGTATTTGTAATCTTTGCCGTAGCCGAGACCCTTCATCAATCCGGTCGGCGCGTTGCGAAGATGGAGCGGCACGGGTTCGCTTTGCGTCGCGCGGGCGTCTTCGGCTGCGGCCTCGTAAGCCACACAGACCCTGTTCGATTTGGGAGCGCGGGCGAGATATACTGCCGCTTCGGCCAGTGTCAGACGGGCCTCGGGGAGTCCGATCAGGTGCGTCGCCTGCGCGGCCGCGGCGGCCAGAACGAGCGCCTGCGGATCGGCCAGGCCGACGTCTTCGGCGGCATGATGAACGATCCGGCGCGCGATGTACATCGGATCTTCGCCGGCTTCGATCATTCTGGCCAGCCAATAGAGCGTCGCGTCGGGGTCGGAATTGCGGATCGATTTGATGAAAGCCGAGATCAGATTGTAATGCTGCTCGCCCGATTTGTCGTAAAGCGCCGAGGCGCGCTGCAAAGCCTCGCTCAGGTCGTCGTCGGTTATGACGCGACCATTTTGACCGTCCTTCTCGCTCGGTCTTGCCGAAAGGACCGCGAGTTCGAGCGTATTCAAGGCGGTCCGAGCGTCCCCGCCCGTATGGCGGGCGAGCCGGCGCAATTGCTCCTCTTCGATTGAAACATTCAACTCGCCGAAGCCCCGCGCAGAGTCGCGCGCGGCTTCGGCGAGAATCCTGACGATCTCGTCTTCGGTCAGTTGATTCAGGACGAAGACCTTGACGCGGGAAAGCAGGGCCGAGTTGATCTCGAACGAGGGGTTTTCGGTCGTCGCGCCGATCAGGATGATCGTCCCGTTCTCGACGTAGGGTAGGAAGGCGTCCTGCTGCGCCCGGTTGAACCGGTGGATCTCATCAATGAAGAGAACCGTGCGACGGCCCATCTTCGAGCGGACCTCGGCCGCATCCTTCATCACCTGGCGAATCTCCTTGATGCCTGAAGTGACCGCGCTGAATGGGACGAACTCCGACGCCGTGCTGTTGGCGATCACTCTGGCAAGCGTGGTCTTGCCGGAGCCGGGCGGCCCCCAGAAGACCAGCGAGGTCAAACGGTCTTCTTCGATCAAGCGCCGCAATATCCTTCCTCCGGCGAGCAGATGATCCTGGCCCACGAATTCGTCGAGCATGCGCGGCCGCATCCGCTCGGCGAGAGGCGCTGTCGCCAGCGGCGCAGCCAGAGGATCGCTGTCGAATGGTTTGTGAGACCTTGCTGAACCCTCTTCCATCTCGGGAAAGAGACTCGATGGTCTTTTGCTCGTCGGCATGAGCCAGAGCATAGCACGATTGCCGAACCTGAAGGTACACAGGCTCAAAACGGGCGAAAAAGTCAAGATCCTGGTAAAGTTCTCAATTTAGGACAAATGATTTGGGCGCGTTTGACGGGGGATTGCTGACTTTCTAGCATGCGACAACCACCTGAACTATTCCGAGTTCTAGGCCGGTCTAGTAAAACAATTAGAGTTTTTGGCGCGGGGGCCAAAAGGAAAGAGGTGTACCTTTATGTCGCCAGGCGAAGTTTCGCTAAGGATTCATTTTGCCGAAGCGTTCCGCCAAATCACCAAGCGAGCGGAGTCGCCCGAAATTCACGTAACTTTCTACCCTTTCGCGGGGCTTAATCATACGATTCGCATACGCAAACAGCGCGTTTATGTGCGCATCTCTGACATTATGCGCGACGCTCCGGCCTCAGTGCATCGCGCGCTCGCATTCATCCTAGTCTCGAAACTCTATAACAAACGCGTGACGGCGGAGCATCAAGACCTGTACCGTCAATACGCCTACCACCCACAAGTGCAGCGCGCGACCGATCTGGCCCGGCAGCAGCGCGGCCGCAAGGTGCTGACCAGCGCCGTCGGCAGGGTCTACAACCTGGACAAACTCTTCGCGCGGCTCAACCGGCGCTATTTCGGCAACGAATTGCCGAAGCCGGTTCTTAGTTGGAGCGCGCGCCGCACCAAGCGGATTTTGGGCCATCACGATTACGTTCACGAAACGATAGTCATAAGCCGTTCACTCGACACCTCCGCAACCCCGGAATACCTGGTTGAATTCGTGCTCTATCACGAAATGCTTCATATGAAACACCGCCCGCGCACCGTCAACGGACGCCGCGTCTACCACACGGCGGCTTTCCGGGCGGACGAACGACGCTTCGAGCGCTACGATCAGTCGATGACCGAATTGGAGAAGATGAATAACAGAAGATGAGGGAGTGGGGAGTGGGAAGTAGGGAATGGGGAAAGGAAGTTTCTTCTTCCCTCCCCACTCCCCACTCCCCACTCCCCATTCCCTATTCCCAAACATGCATAGCGGAATAGACGCCCATGCCATCGGCGCGCGGCAGGGCGGAAACGAAACCTACATCGCAAACCTCATCAAATCTTTAGCCGAGATCGACGGTGATAACCTCTACACCATCTACCTCGCCGACGCGGGCGCCGCGGCCCAGTGGCGCGAAAATTTCAAGACTCGATATAAGAATTTCAGCGTAAGATTGTTGCCGCCGCCAACGCCGCTGGTGCGCGTTCCGGTCTATCTGACCTATGAACTGTTCAGGCGTCCTGTTGATGTGCTGCACGTGCAATACACCGCGCCGCCTTTTTGCCGGGTCCCCGTCGTCGTGACGATTCATGACCTTGCGTTCGAGCGCATGCCCGAGACGTTCACCCGCCGGGGGAGCTTTCAATTGAAGTTGACCGTGCGGCGGACGGCGAAAAAAGCGGCGAGGATCGCGACGGTCTCTGAATACTCGCGGCAGGATTTGCTGGACATTTACAAACTCTCGCCGGAAAAAGTCGTCGTCACATACAACGGCGTTGAATCGAGTTTCACCCCTCAGCCGTCGGTCCCGAACGAGGCCGCAGCGGTTCGCAAACGCTTCGGCGTCTCGCGCGATTTCCTGTTGGCCGTCGGCAGTTTGCAGCCGCGTAAGAACCTGGTTCGATTGATTAGGGCATACGCGAGATTGCGGAGCGAGCGCGAAGACTTCAGGCCCCAACTGGTGATAGTGGGGCGGAAATTGTGGCTGGCGAGCGAAATCTTCGACGAGGTGAAGAGACAGCGCTGGGCCGATGACGTGATCCTGACCGGGTATGTCGCCGACGAAGATTTGCCCGCCCTATATCGCGCGGCCCGCGCTTTTGTGTATCCTTCGCTCTTCGAGGGCTTCGGGCTGCCGCCGCTCGAAGCGATGGCTAGCGGGACGCCGGTCGTGACCAGTGACGTTTCCAGCATCCCCGAAATCACCGGCGACGCCGCGCTGTTGATCGACCCGAACGACGAACGGGAGCTGGCGAACGCCTTGATCGAAATCGTGAACAACGACCGACTGCGCGCGGAACTGCGCGAGAAGGGGATCGCTCAGGCGAAGAAGTTCACCTGGCGCGACGCCGCGGAGAAAACTCTGAGGCTTTATGAGGAGGCTTATACGGCGTTCAGGGGAAGGAATTTCAGCCGCGAATGAACACGAATGGACACGAATCTCTTTCAAGATTTTTGTCCCTCAATTTTTCCTCTCCTCTTTGCCCCTATTCGTGAATATTCGTGTTCATTAGTGGCTGAAATTCCTTTTCCTGCAATTGATCGCTTGATCCGACTTTGAATCTCGAATATCGAATCACTGATCAGCAATACCCGCCTTGCGACCTTTGCGGCGCAACCGAATCCAATCTCGTCCTCACGACGCCGCGCCTCGACGGCCCGCTCGTTCGGTGCCGCGATTGCGGTCTCTTTTATGTCGTTTTTCCTGGGAATGGAGGCATGGAACAAACCCCAGTCTGCGCCATGCCAGGACAAACTGCGGTTTGTCCCATACCTTCGGCCGCGTCGGAGATGGCGCGGCTGGCGGAACGCGCGCGCGCGCTTGATCTGATCTCGCCGGAGGTCGAGGCGAGTGAACGGCCCTGGCGTGAGATGACGGCCCGCGAGAGGCTGGACGATCTCAAACGGTTTTTTACGAAGGGACGGTTTCTGGAGATCGGCTGTTCGACTGGCGAGATGCTCGCCGCGGCGAGTTCGTCACTCCTGGCGGTGGGCGTTGAGGCCGACGAGAGGACCAGCCGCGCGGCCCGCGCCCAGGGGCTGGAAGTCTTCGGCGGGACGCTACGCGACGCGCGCTTCCCGGACGGGCATTTCGACGCCGCCGCGATGTACCACGTCATCGAACACGTCACAAGCCCCCGCGAGGAACTGCGCGAACTGCGCCGCGTTATCAAGCCGGGCGGGTGGCTGGTCCTCGAGACGCCGAACATCGCGACCCTCTGGTATCGGATGTTGGGCGCGCGATGGCGCCAATTCATTCCAGACCACATCTTCTTCTTTACCCCGAGGACTATTACCAGGCTTTGCGAAGGCGGCGGTTTCGAGGTCCGCGAGCTTCGCAGCGTCGGCAAGGCGATGAGCCTGCGGTTGTTCATTAACAGGCTCGGTCGCTATCACCGCCCGTCGGCGAACCTGCTCGAAGCCGTCGGCGACCGTCTGCGCCTGAGCGACCTCACTATCCGTCTCAGACTCGGTGACGTGATGCGCCTCTATGCGAGGAGGATCGAAGATTGAGGATAGGTGATGGAAGATCGCGCCCTTCACTCCGGGGGCGATAAAGATGCGCCGCCGGACTTCTTGCCCGCTACCTTCATTCGATCCTCGATCATCAATCTTCTATCATCGGTCTTCGATCCTTGGTCCTCAGGTTTGGTGATGGTCCCCACCACCAGAGCCTCCCATCTTAGGTTGAACTTCTCAATTCGCGTACGCCCTTGTTTTTCAACCTCGCGCGCGAAGACGAGTTCCGCAAGTTGGGTCGAGAAGCGGGTCGTGGTGAAGGTCGCCGTCGTGTAGGTTTGCGCGACATAAGTTTGTCGTTCGGGCAGATTAAGTTCGCGGCGAATGCGGTTGATTAACGCCTCGCATTCGCCGAGTCCTTGCGTGTCGCCCGCGGCGTCGCGCAGACCGAGCGCCGCATGCCCGAGTTCGTGCAGGATCACGAAGCCCAGGTCGAATGCCGCCAGGGCCTGGGAGTCGCCGCGCAGTTTCGAGAAGTCGCTGAAATCTATCTCCAGTGGGAAGACATCGATTTTCGCCCCCGATGAGAAGTGCTGGTAGGCTAAGGGTTTGCCCAGTCTGGCGAAGGCGACTTTAGTTGAGTACAAGTAGGATTCCAGGTCGACCGCGAGAGTCATGGTCGCCGCCGCGTCGAGCAGCGCGCGCGCGGTGGCCGATCCACCTGAGAATTTTGTCTGATCGCCTAGCGTCAGAAAGCCGTTCTCGTCGAACCGCATTTCGAGTAGCCCCGCCTTGTCGCGCAGGCTCTTGAGGACTGCGTCCAATCTCTTAGCGTCGAGTCTGCGTTCCCCGGGGCTGTTTCGTAATCCGCCGCGGTAGCGGAACGGGTCGCCGACTGCCGCGGGCGACAGGGGAAAGAGCGTACAGAGCGTCGCTAAAGCGGCGGCGATTATACAAACTCGGTTCGGACGTGCGCGCGCCGACGGGCGTTGCTGAACAAGGCGAAATACGGCAATGCTTCTGGCAGAATTGATCATCTCCCCTCCTGTGAGAGCCACCCAGGAACAGTTGAAGCGTCGGGAGTGAGGATCGAGGATCGAGGATAAAATGAAGAACGCGAGCTTGCGTCTTCAATCCTCGATGGTCGATCTTCTGAATTGCTGATGGTTACTACTCTGAATCGCATCGCCGTGTTCGACGCGGAGGGCTGAAAATGCTGCGTTTTGGGCCTCGCGCGCGCGAAAAAAATGGGCGGATGAAGTCACGGTTGATTGTTAAACGGGTTTCTGGCGAGTGTTAAAGAGCGATTCCACCAACATGCTGAAGTCTTGATGGTCGAGGTGTTATTGCCACGACGCCGTTACAATCATTCGGCCTCGCTTTAGTAATTGTTGGATCGCGCTATACGCGCCTGACGCGCTTGATCACACAGTGGCTGGTTGGCGCATAATCTCCGGCATGGACGGACAACACACAATCGAAATATTCGTCAACGGCGACGCGCGCCAGGTTAGCAACGGCGCGCTCGTCACGGATCTGGTCAAACAACTCGAACTTGCGCCGGAGCGTCTGGCGATCGAATTAAACCTGTCGATCCTGCCGCGCGTGAAATGGGCCGAGACTGAGTTGAGGTCAGGCGACCGGCTCGAGATCGTTCATTTTGTGGGTGGGGGGTGAAGCGGTTCTAGTATTAGAGGCGCTGACGATCATTGACCACAGATCGCAAGAAGGCCGCGACCTCGTCGAAACTCTTACGGTCGAAGATGAATAACCCCTGCGCAGGGGGAATAATGCGAACATGTTTGCCGAACGTGGTCGGCGGTTCGAAATAGAGAGAGAGTGATGGCGGACGAAGGCTGAAGTTCTCTGTGACACTGTCAAGATGGGCGACAGGCACGCGGCGCTTGGTGAAGTAGTTGGAGACAACAAAATAGTCCCCTTCAATGGTTACCATCTCGATTGGCCAGGACCATATAAGCGAAAATACGCACCAGAAACTCCAAAAGATGACGAAGATCCACTCCACTGAAGGACCGAGCAGAGCTCTCCAAACCCATAATGGCCAACCTAGCAGAAAACAGGCTGGAAGTATCCATTTATGCGCCAACGTCCAAGATGACGAGAGTTGTGGTGATGTCCGCATGGGAGATATTCAGATCGTTGAGCCGGAGCGGCCGATCATTCATGCCGCAACGCCTCGACCGGATCGAGTCGTGAGGCGCGCACCGCCGGGTACAGTCCGAAGATCAATCCCACGGCCGCCGAGACGCCGAACGACATCGCTATCGAATTCCAGGTGACGAGCGTGTTCCATTCGGCGTAGATGGCGACCCCACGCGAGACGGCGAAGCCGAAGACCACGCCGATCAGTCCACCGAGGAAACTGATTGTCAGCGCCTCGACCAGGAACTGCTGCCAGATGTCGCGGCGTCGCGCGCCGAGGCTCCGGCGGACTCCGATCTCGCGCGTCCGCTCCAGGATGTTGGCGAGCATGATGTTCATGATGCCGATGCCGCCGACGAGCAGTGATATGCTGGCGATGCAGCTCATGACGATGTTGAAGATTCGCTGCGTGCGCTGGTTCTGTTCGAGCAGTTCGCGCGGGACGACGATCGAATAATCGTCAGCCTTGCCGTGCGTGTTCGAGAGCACCTCGCTGATCAAGACCGCCGTCGGTTTGAGCGCATCGATGTTTTTAAGGCTCAACGTGATCTCGTCGAGTTCCGATTCGAAGCGCTTCAGCTCGAATTTTTTGAGCGCCGTCGCGAGCGGAATGTAGATGTCGTTGCTGAAGTCCTGCAGCTTGACGCCCTCGAACTCGTCCTTAGTCAGGTTGTTGTCCGCGAGCACGCCGACCACCGTGAACCACATTTTGTCGATCTTGATGGTCTTGCCGAGGGGCGACTCGGCGCCGAAAAGCTTTTGTTTGACGCGCGAGCCGATCACGCAGAATTGTTCGTAATCTTTCTGGTCCGTTTCGGAGATCAGGCTGCCTTCCGAGAGGTCGTATCGAGCGAGCCGGAAATAGGACGGTGTGACGCCGATTACGTTCGAGTCGTCGCTCTTGCCCTTGAACGAGAAGATTTGAAACGTCTTGACGCGCTTGCGGGCGGAATATGCCTCGAGGTCGGGCGTGACCGCCGTAATCGCCTGCACGTCGCGCGTCGAGAGGCCGATCGAATTCTCGCGGATCTTCTTGAGGTCTTCGTCTTTGAAATCGCGGTCCTTGACGATGACGTTGCGCAAGCCCATCGTATCGATGATACGCAGGCTCTCTTTTTCGGCGCCCGCGCCGATCGAAAGCATGGCGATCACCGCGCCGACGCCGAAGATCATCCCGAGCATCGTCAGGAACGTGCGCAACTTGTGCGTGTACAAGTTGCCGAAGGCCAGATTGATTTCAGTCAGGTAGCGCATAAGCGGAAAGGCGAAGATGAAGTTCTCTCATATTTTTCTGTCCTACATTTTTCTGTTGGACTGACCTTCAACAGAAAAATGTAGGACAGAAAAATGTCAAAGACCTTTGTTTTTTGCGAATCATTGCAGGGCCGGGCTTATTTAGCCTTTTTGCCCTCATCCTTCGATTCGCGTTTCACGTCGGGGGGATTGAGCGCCAGCGTCTGCCCGGCTTGAAGCCCTTCGGTCACGACCACCTGGATCAGGTCGCCCTGTCCTAGTTTGACCTTCAGAGGGTCGAACTGTCCGGCCGCAGTGCGAACGTAGACGACGAAGTCGGAATCTTTTTTGACCACGGCGCTGCGGGGGACGACTATCACCGACTTCAATTCGCTCGCGCGTATTTGCGCCTTCAGCTTGACGCCCGGCTTCATCAGGTTCGGGTCGGTTTTGTCGAGCGAGACAATGACCTGGAAGTATTTGACCGGCGACCCCTGGTCAATCGGCCGCGCGAGGTTGTCGATGGTTTTGACCTTGCCGGTGAATTCCTGGTCAGGGAAGGGGTCGAGCGTGACCGTCACGGGTTGATCCGTCTTCAATTCGCCGGCGTCTTTTTCCAGGACGAAGCATTTGGCCTCCATCTTTTCGGGGTTGACCAGGTTGAAGAGCGACTGGCCTATCCAGACGGTGCGTCCGGGCTGGATCGAAAAGCCGCCGAAGAAGAATTCGGGGTTGTTGTAGGCGACGATGCCGGAGGCCGGCGAGATCAGTTTGAGCGAGGCGGACGCGCGTCCGATCTGGTCGATCTTGGTGTTGGCCTGCTGCCGTTCGAGCATCAGGATCGCCTCGTCGAGCGTGTAGACTTTGCCCTTCAACTTCAACCTGGCGTCGGCGTAGACCAGTTTCTTCTCGCTGAACTCCTTGTTGATCTGGCCTTCGATGATGTCGCGCTGAGAATAGATCATGGCGTCGAGCGGCAGGAATTCTTTGATCTTCTGCAATTCGAGCTCGGCGATGCGCTTGTCCTTGACGATGTCGGTCTTTTCGACGTTCGAGCCGAGTTCGCCCTTGGTGATCTTCTGGTTGGCCATTTCCAGGTTCGAACGATGTTCGAGCATCTGCAAATCCAAATCCGTCTGATCGAACTCGACCAGCGTGTCGCCCTTGTTGACGTTTCGACCGTCGGCGACGACCGCGGCGATTCTCAGCCGATCGATCGGGACGAACGGAACCGCGATGGTCATCGATTCGGCGGATTGCAATTCGCCGTCAGCGTATATCTTCAACGTGAAATCGCGCGACTGGAGCGGAACGACGAGCGGGGTGACCTCGGACGAGCCGGACGGCCAGGCGCGGCGCGCGGCGTAAATGGCGACCGAGACGGCGGCCAGTATGACAATCACGAGAAGTATCGCGCGGACGAGTTTCGGAAGTCGTTTGATAAGTTTCATAGCATTTTATGAGAGACGGAGCGACAGAAAGTTGGAGAAAAGGAGAGACGGAGGAATGATCGAAATCGCCCTGTCGCCCCGTCGCCCCATCGCCTATTTCACTACTTCGCCTTCGCGAAATCGGCGCCGATCCGGTCGCCGGCCTTCAACCCTTCGATGATCACGACCTCGGCCCCATTCGACTCGCCGAGCTTGACCAGCTGTTCGCGCCACCCCCGATCGGTTTTCACTTTGACCATCGAGCCTTCGGCCGTCGTGCGAATGGCCTTGAGCGGGACGGCCAGGCAGTTCTCGATAGATGAAGTTTCGACCTTCGCCTTGACGCTCATGGCGGGCCGCATGATCGAAGTGTCCAGATTGTCGAGCGCGATCTGGATGTCGAGGATTTTGTTCGGAATGTCCCATGCCTTCGGACGGACGAGCGTGCCGACGCTCTTGATCGAGCCTGAGTAAACCTTATCGGGGAAAGCGTCAATCGTGACCTCGGCGCGCTGGCCAGTTTTGACCTTGCCGATGTCGACTTCGGGGACGAAGGCTTCGGCGATAATCGTGTTCAGCTCGGGGATTTCGAGAATCGATTGGCCCATCCAGACAGTTTCGCCGACGCGGAATTTATCGCCGTTCCACTTCGTCTTGTAGATCACCACGCCGTCGCGGTCGGCCTTGGCCTGGAAATTCTCCATGCCTTTTTTGATCTCGTTGACCTTGTTCTCGGCGCGCGCTTTCTTGCTGACAATGATCAGGTAGGTGGCCTCGCTTGATTTATCGTGCCAGTCGATGCGCTCTTTGATCGCATCGACTTCGCGGCGCGCCTGTTCGAAGGCCAGGCGGTCCTCTTCGATCTTGGTCAGCGACTCGACTCCCAGGTCGCGCGTCTGTTTCAGCTTGAGTTTTTCGTAGTTGTTTTCGGCCGCCGCCAGCTTCGTTTTCAACTCCTGACGTTCGAGGTCGATCTGCGTCCGGGTCTTTTCAAGCTCCTTGCTGGCTTGATCCAGCTCGTTCTGGAACCGCTGCAGGTCGTCGCGGATCCTCTGCGCCTCGAAGGTGATCAACTGCTCGCCCGACTTGACCTGTTTGCCCTCGGCGATGAGGCTGACGATTTGGAAATTCCAGTAGTTGCCGAACATCGGGGGGCTGCCGAAGTTTTGCACCGAGGTCGCGCGCAGCAACCCCGTCGCGTCGACGCCGAAAACCAGAGTCTTAGGCGCGATGACCACCTCGTCTCCCGTCGCGGTCGCTTTGGGCAACAGCGACGAGAGCCTCGACCCAAACAGGACGTAGGCGGCGGCGACGGCCGCCACTATCGCGACCCCAATAATGACGCGTTTCTGTTTTTTGAGCATTATGCTTCCTTTTCATATGCTATAGGATTTATGGGGCTTATGTGGCTTATGGGACTTAGCGCGTCGCATAAGTCGCATAATCCACATAAGCCCCATAAATCCTATTTTGCCTGGATATTGTCGCCCTCTTTGAGCGCGCCGTTGTCGGCGACCAGATAGTTCAGCCCATCGGCGGTGAGGATAGTCACCGCAACTTCGCGCCGCGCTTCGGCGCCCTCGATCCGCGTGACCTTCGCTGATTCGCCGTCGAATCTGACGGTTGAACGGGGAACGAGCAGGTTCGGCTGGGTCTCACTGATTGTGACCGAGACCAGCGCCGACATTCCCGGCTTCATAATCTCCATTAACGTCTGGTTTAGTGAGATCGTGACGCGGAAGATTTTCGCCTTCGCCATCCGGCTCGCTTTGATCGCGGTCTGCGAGATGTCCTTGATCTCGCCGGTGATCGCCTTGTCGGGATAGCTGTCGAGCTTGACGTCGGCGCGGGCGCCTATCGAAAGCCTGGGGCCGTCGACTTCGTTGACCTGCGCCAGCACTTCCATTTCGGTCAGGTCTGGCAACTGCACGACGGGCCAGCCCGGCCAGACGAGGTCGCCTATCTGAAGTTTACGGCGCTCGTTCCAGTGGTCGTTGTAAAGAACCATGCCGTCAGTGGGGGCTTTGATCTTCATTCCGTCCAGATCGGCCTTGGCCTGGTCGAGCTGAACCTTGAGTTTCTCTTTCTCTATGATTTTGACCTGCAGCTCGGCGGACTGCTCCTTCTTCTTCTTCTCGATCTTGCTCAAGTGGTTTTCGTATTCGGTCTTCGATTTTTCGAGCGCAAGCTGCGCATCTTGAAATTCACGGCGCGACACCACTTCATTCGGGATCTTCGCCTTCAGCTTTGCCTGTTCGTACACCAGCCAGAGCTTGCTCAACTCGATCTCCAGATCGCGCAGCGCCGATTCATGCTGTGATCTGACTCTGACGATCTCGTTCTCGGCGGCGACGATTTTCTCATCGGTGTCTTTGATCTTATTCAGGGTGTTAGTGCTGTCGAGCTCGAGCACCAGATCGCCGTCCTTGACCACTGTCCCCTCCGGCGGCATATAGACGATCTTGACATCATCCCATGTGCTGCCTCCGAAGATCGTCCGCATACGCACCGCCCGCAACTCGCCGTCGAGCAGAAGAATTTTTTTGACCGTTCCGCGTTTGACCGCGACCGTCCCAGCGCCCGCGTTGTTCGCCTCGCCGTTTGAAGAAGCGAGGATGGAACCGAACGACGAAGAATTAAAACGATAGATGAAGATCGGCGCGATCAGGACAAGCAGCAGACACACGCTGGCGATCAGCGCCGTGCGACGACTCGCAATCTCTCGCAGATTCGAAGAAGGGCTGAGCATTATCGTCCTCCTGTTTTATTTATCGGGTTATCTTTCTTGATCGTATATTTTAGACAATGCTTCAAACGTTGAAGCCCGGGTAAAGTTTCAATTCTTTAGTAATTCGCGTCAAGGTCATATTGTTAAAAATGATCGGGAAAATCCTCAGGCGCCACGCCGCCCGGCGCCAGTTGAAGGCGGCGACGTGGCGACAGGCAAGACTCACCATTGGCTCTAGACACCGAATCGGGGGATAAGTTCCGAACGGAGTTCGGCTCTTTTATTGCAACGTTAAATTGAAAGTCAGAATTCCCTGCGCCTTCACAGGAAAGTCCGATAGTTCTATAGGAACGGGGAGCGATGCATTTTTTGCAAAAGGGAGCGGGGAGTGGGGAGTGGGGAGTGGGGAGTTGGGAATGGGGAATGGGGAGTGGAGGCAAGGTATGTTTCCTTATCCCCACTCCCCACTCCCCATTCCCAACTCCCTTCTTGCCTTTATTGACGTGATGGCGGGAGCGCGGGCATCTTTTCTTGCGCGAATCGCGGCAGCGGCTGGTCACGCATCGCCAGATCGTATACGGCGGCGGCGATGATGACGGCCGATTTCTTCACGTCGTCTTCGATGATGCGCTCGTAAGTGTCGAGATTGGTGTGCCAGGTATAGTTAAAGTATTCAATCGGGTCCTGGCCTACACCGACGCCGGGCAGACCGGCCTGATTGAATGAGCCGTTGTCTGATCCTCCGAGACTGCGACTGTTCGATGCCCGTACACCCACGAAGCCGAGGTCCGCGAAGGGCGTTAACGCGGGGCGCAATGCGTCGGCGGCCTCCGGCGGGCCGAAGACGCTCATCCCACGAGCGCGGCCCGTGCCAGAATCGATGTTGAAATAGGCGCCGAGTTTGAAATATTCGGGCTTCGGATTTCCAAATGACCCGAAATGTTCTTTGACGTAGGCCTGCGAACCGAGAAGGCCCTGCTCTTCGCCGCTCCAAAGGGCGACGCGGATCGTGCGGCGCGGTTTGACGCCGATGGCCTTCAGGATTCGGGCGGCCTCCATCATCGCCGCGCAACCCACGGCGTTGTCGGTCGCCCCGGTCGCCGAGTGCCACGAGTCCAGATGGCCGCCGAGCATGATCACTTCGTCTTTCTTGTCCGAACCGGCGATCTCGGCGATGGCGTTGTACGAGGTCTTGCCTTCGGGGTAGATGCGGTTGACGATGTTGAACTCCAGTTCGACCGGCGTCCCGTCGGCCAGGACGCGCGTGATGCGCCCGTAATCCTCGTTGCTGAGCATGACGGTCGGCAGAAATTTCGACGGGTCGAAGTTTCGGTTGTTGAAAGCGCGTACGCGGCGTTGATCTATCCTGCCTTGAATGCCTCCCTCCACGGCAGTGTCAATGATCATCATCATCGCGCCGTTGGCGGCGAGGAATTCGCCGGCCTTCTGGTTGATATCCCTCGATGACAATTTTCTCGGCTGGCCAGGTTGTTGCTGTTGGTCCCGCGACCTGACGCCGGGGGGCGGCCCGGCGGGGCCGTCGCCGGAGAACCTGGTTTTGGCCTGATCGTCGGCCATTCTCTTGTTTTCAGACTCGAAGTTGATGGGGATGACGCGGTGTTTGCCCACCATGACCATCTTGCCTTTGACCTTCTCTTTTTCCCCATCCAAAAAGGCCTTCAACTCGTCTTCGGTCGGCGAATCGGGCGGCGCCATCTGATAGACTTTTCCCGCGAGCTCGCCGGAAGTCGACGGCGTCCAGGCCAGGACCTCGAAGACAAGAGGTTCTTTGTAAGGCGATATGACGTGTCCGGAAGCGCGCTCGTTGAGCCAGCCGGGGCGCCCGAAGTCCCAGGGCTCCAGATGCGCGTTATCGAACCCCCATGTGGCCATTTGCTTGATAGCCCATTCGGCGGCGGCCTTGTGGTTGGGCGATCCGGTCAACCGAGGGCCGTAGACGTCGGTCAAGAAGTGCATCGTTCGCATAATTTGCGAATTCTCCGCCCCCTCCTTTCGGATCTTGACCTGGATGTCGGGATCCGAATTGGTCGCGGCGGGGACAAGGGCTTGGCCTTGCCCCAGAACGGATACAGGGTTGATGAGCAGCGCAAAACATAGAAGGGAAGCTCTGAGGGTTTGCAACATAGGTTCTCCTCGGAAAATAGCCGTGTAGTAACGACTAATTGTATTTGAAAAAATAATGCGCCCAGGCGCCGGTAACGTTGTGGCGCGGGTTGTTTACTCGCGCCGCTTCGGCCGAGGACGGCGCGAGTAAACAACTCGCAAGGCGCCAGGCGCATTTATTTCTCAAAGACCATTAGTCGTTACGGCGCCGTAACGACTAATGGCGTTACTACGTGGCGTTTTTATTAAGCGTTTAAGATGCGGTTGACAGGCAGCAGTCTTGTAGATTGCTCCGCGTGTTTATTTATTGCAATTTGGTTGTTGTTCGTTGCGCTTCGATGCTGCGTGTCTGCCGGTGTTCACCCACTATACACGCATTAAAGTTCGCCTCGCAACGTCCGGCGTCGTGATTCGGCGCTTATAGCCAGGGTGTAACATGTAAGCGTCGAAGAAAGGAGAGCGACGTATGACAGACCGTGTATGGAACATTGTGCTGGTTGTGTTGGTTGCGCTGGCGGCGTCAGGGATGATTGCTATCATCAGTCTCATCGGAATGGGGCTGACAGGCGGAATGATGAGTTGCGGCGTCGGTATGGCAGGCGGATGGCTGGTCGGGTTTCTGTTGATTGCCGCAATTGCGGGCGCCGCCATCCTGTTCTTGCGGCGCAGGCCGCAGCATTGAGCGACATTGAGGGAGCGACATTGAGGGAGCGGCGCCACAACTACATTTTCAAGATGCGGTTGATCGCGTCGAGATAGTCGGCGGCCAGGCGTTCATTCTTGTGTTCGCCCTGGGTCGCTTCGACCAGCGCCGAGTAGAGCCAGTGCAGGTCACGTTCGATCTCCGACGTCACGAATAGTCGGGCGTTGAGTTGAACCGCGCTCAAATCGGCGGGGATGCCGAGCGCGCTACCGTCGAGCGGCGACAATCGCAAATACATCACGGCCACCGACCCCAGATGGCCTGTCGAATCCGTGAGAGGCAGCGATCCACTCGGAGTCGGCAAGGGCGGTTTCAGGGACTCGGAGAACTGTCTTGGCATAGGGGGCGGGCTGGTTATACTGCCTTGGGTCGCAAGCAGTGTCGCCGTGACGTCGCTCGCTATTCGCCGCCGGCCGCTCGCGAGTTGCGCTTCGACGACGCCGGTCAAAACCAGTTTGCCGTTCGACGTTGCGGCGGTTTTCGGCGTGAAGGAGAACTGATGGCTCAATCCGCCGGCCTCGATCTTGCCGGCGAAGCCGGCGCCGTTAGGCAAGACATGAATGGAGTGGATTTTCTTCGCCTCTTTTCTCTTTTGCGTAAGCATTCGTATGGTTCCTTAGCGCAACTACAGATTACCGTTCTTCATCTCCTCGACCAGATACTCGCTAGCGCGGATGGTCAGGGCAAGGATGGTTAGCGTCGGGTTCTGATTTGCTGATCCGACGTAGGCCGCGCCGTCTGTGACGAAGACGTTCTTCGCGTCCCACATCTGGTTGAACTTGTTCAGGACCGATTTCTTAGGGTCGTTCCCCATTCGGGCCGTGCCGAGTTCGTGAATGATGCGTCCGGGCAATGTCAACTGGCGGCTGACGCCGATCTGTTCGGCCCCGGCGCGGGTGAGTATCTCCGCGGCCATCTCGGCGGCGTCCTTGCCCATCTCGCGCTCGTTGTCGGAATGTTGAATGTGGATTCGCAAGACTGGGACGCCCCACGCGTCGACCACGCCGCCGGGATCGATCTCGACGTAGTTTTCATATCGCGAAAGCATCGCCGCGCGCGTAGTCAATCCGACTGGCGCGACGTACCACCGGCGCACCTGGCGTTTGAATTCGCTCCCGAAGCCCTCGATCCGGCGGGCCACGCCCGGATACGAGCCGATCGCCGATCCTCCCTCGAATCCGTAGCCGCGCAGGAATTTCGGATGTTTGGTCGCCTTATCCAGGTTGCGGAATCGCGGGATGAATACGCCTGACGATTTGCCGTCCTCATTGACCGTGTCGCGCCCGGCCAACATCGGCAATACGCCCGAAGCCCCTGTCCCACCGAAATGATCGACCAGGTAATGCCCCAGCGCGCCCGAAGAATTGCCCAGCCCATTCGGGTGTTGGCGCGACTTCGAGTTGAGCAGTATCCGCGTCGATTCCAGCGTCGAGGCGGCGACTATGATCACCTTCCCGAAAAATTCCAGTTCCTCGCGCGTCACGCGGTCGACGACCGCCACGCCTTTGGCGTTGCCGGTATTCTCGTCGACGGTGATGTGGCGGACGATCGAATTGGTCCGCAGAGTACAACGCCTCGTGGCCATGGCCGCGGGCAGCGTTGACGACAGGGAATTGAACATCGCGCCGACCGAGCAGCCGTTGCCGCAGCTCCCGCAGAAATGGCATTTCTTGCGGTTATATTTCGCATGGTGCGGTTTGACGGCGGTGAGCATCGCCACGCGCGGTTGAATCAGGTTGATGCCCAGCTTCTCCGCGCCCTTCTTCAACAACTGTTCGCCGCAATTCAATCCCATCGGCGGCAGGTAATTTCCGTTGGGTTGCCACCACAGATTGTCGCGATTGCCGCTGACGCCGATCCACTCCTCAGCCCTGTCGTAATACTTCTCGATCTCTTTGTATTCGATGGGCCAGTCGACGTCGAAACCGTCGTGGGTGGCGGCTTTGAAATCGAGGTCGGACAATCTCCAGGACAATCTGCCCCAGTGCAGGGTCTTTCCGCCGACGACGCGCGCGCGCACCCAGAGGAACGGCTTGCCCGGATCGGTTGTGTAGGGGTGCTCGGTGTCCTTGACGTAAAAGTGGCGGCTGAATTCGCCCGCCGTGTCCTGCATCCACTGCTCTTTCTGCTTCCAGCCCGGCGGGCCGAAGCCGCGATACATCGAGTCGTAGGCGAACTTGTTCATCGCGAAATCGCGCAGCGGCTCCAATCTCGGCCCCGCTT
>DATEMG010000156.1:0-7618 GCA_035275805.1 Blastocatellia bacterium | reverse complement strand
GGCCGGCGCCTCGGCTACCGGCGGCGCGGCCTCGGCCGGCGGCGCGACATGACTCGCCGGGCGTCGCGGCTGGCGCGGCGCCTCTGCCGAAGGCTGCGCGTGCGGTTGGGACGGCGCGGGCTTCATCTGCGCCGGCTTTGGCGCGAGTTTGATAATCCGCGTTCGGCTCGCTGTCAGGGGCGGCGACTCAGCCGGGGCTTCAAGCGCGTCGGGCGCGTGGCGCGGAAGAGTCCGGTCTTCCGCTTGTCGTTCAGCCGCAGGCGCTTCGGACGTCTCGCCCTGCGGCTCGGCGGGCTTGTAGGCCTTCACTAATCGCGCGGCGCGATGCTCAGTGGCCGCAGTCTTCTTCGGGTAATAAAGTTCACGTATCCGACTCGCGGTCCTCTCGTCCACCGAACTCGAAGGCGAACTGACCATTGCGCCGAAGCGACGCGCGTCCGCGACGACCTGGCGGGTCTCCAGTCTCAGTTCTTTCGCTAGTTCGTAGAGTCTCACTCTTTTCATACCTTTTCACCTCCTCTCTGCGGGAAATCTCGGTTGCGGCATGAATGGCGCCCATAGGACTTATGGGACCTATGGGACTCGTAAAACTTACAAGTTCTAGTCCCAGAGCCTCATTGAATCCTCATGCCGCCTTGGGCAATCTCCTGACAGGGGCTTTCGATCTTGCTCTGGCCTCCGATTCGCCTGACTCAGGAATATTCATCGATTTGAGAAATTCGGCGTTGTTCTTGGTCTTGGCCATTCGCTCGATAATCATCTCCATCTGTTCGACGCCGGACAGAGCGCTGAGCGCGCGGCGCAGCAGCCAGACGCGGCCCATGTCGTCCTTCGGGACGAGCAGTTCTTCTTTGCGTGTACCGCTCTTCTGCAGGTCGATTGCCGGGAAGACGCGCTTGTCCGACAGACGGCGGTCGAGATGGATTTCGAGGTTGCCCGTGCCTTTGAACTCTTCGAAGATCACCTCGTCCATGCGGCTGCCGGTGTCGATCAGGGCCGTGGCTACGATCGTCAGGCTCCCGCCCTCCTCGATGTTGCGCGCCGCGCCGAAGAAACGCTTCGGCCGCTGCAGCGCGTTCGAGTCGACGCCGCCCGTCAGCGTTTTGCCCGAATGGGGCGTGACCGCGTTATGGGCGCGCGCCAGTCGCGTTATCGAGTCGAGCAGGATCACCACGTCGCGCTTCTGTTCGACGAGCCGCTTCGCCTTCTCGATGGCCATCTCCGCCACCTGAACGTGGCGGGAAGCCGGCTCGTCGAAGGTCGAGAAGATCACCTCGCCTTTGACGCCGCGCCGCATGTCTGTGACCTCTTCGGGCCGCTCGTCTATGAGCAGCACGATCAGCGCGACCTCCGGGTGGTTCTCCGCGATCGCATTGGCGATCGATTGCATGAGCATCGTCTTGCCGGTGCGCGGCGACGCCACGATCAGCGCGCGCTGCCCCTTACCGATCGGCGTGAAGAGGTCGACGACGCGTCCCGACAGGTTGTCGGGGGCGGTCTCCATCAACAACCGCTCCGTCGGGTAGAGGGGCGTCAGGTTATCGAAAATGATCCGCTCACGCGCGGCCTCGGGCGCGTCGAAGTTGACGGCTTCGACCTTGACCAGCGAGAAATACTTCTCGCCGGCGCCAGGCAATCGAACCTGGCCCGAGACCGTGTCGCCGGTGCGCAAATCGAACTTGCGAATCTGCGCCTGGCCGACGTAAACGTCGTCCGGGCTGGGCAGATAGTTATGCTCCGGCGCGCGCAAGAAACCGTAGCCCTCCGGCAGCGTCTCGATCACGCCTTCGGAGAATATCAGTCCCGCTTTCTCAGTCTGCGCTTGCAGAATTCTGAAGATCAGTTCCTGTTTGCGCATTCCGGTCGCGCTTGAAACGTCAAACTCGCGGGCGGCCTGCGCCAGCTTCGTCGCGCTCATCTCTTTGAGCCGCGCAAAGTCGAAGTCGCGGGCGCTCCTCGATTCTTGCGGGTTTTGTGATTCTTGCGCTGAGTTATGTTTCTTTCGCATATTAATTACTTCATCCTCCATTCAACCCTCTCGGCGCCGGCGCGCGCGCAATCGGCCTTCGTAGAGACCGTAACGGATCACGAACTTTTGTGGATACCAATGGCTCGGCCCGCAAGGCGTCGCGGCGCTGGATGATCGGGTGATAAATTTGGCCTATGTTTCTCGCTCTCAGCAATGTGATTGTGCGCGAGAAATAAGTGACTGATTGTTCGAAAACTTAGATGTTCACAGGCGCCATTAGTTGCTCAAACCCGCGCCGGGCAGGCGTCCGGAGCATTGTGGCGTATCGGAGTAATGATCTACGCTTAATGAATCGCCACAAAGCCGCTCCATCCGGAGGGCCGGTACAAAATTCTGGAATTGCGCTCACAAGACTCGCCGCCGGCGCCGAAAACTGCGCGACGGCAGTTTCTCTATTAACTCCCACGCCCTTATTGGCTATACTTCGGCTGAGATTCTTCCAAATTATTACGGTAACCAAACAAACTGCGATCACGTCTGCGTTGCTGAGGCGTAATCCTTCTTTTTTGCAAAATCGCTTTTGAATCACCGAAGTCTCTTAACCAACCCAACGGAGGTAAGCTGATGAGCAGTTCAGATGAACGGAGCGACAAACCCGACCAGGGCGGGGTGTCGCGCCGAAACTTCCTCAAAGGCACAAGTCTGGCTCTCACCATTCCGCTCGTCGCGGGCGGCGAAAACGAAGTGAAAGCCGCCGGGGCCGAAGTCCCTATACTCGGTCCGGGCAATGTCAATATCACACTCAACATCAACGGGGTCGCGAAACAAGTGAGCGTCGAGCCGCGCGTCACTTTGCTCGACGCGCTGCGCAACGACCTGGACATCACCGGGGCCAAACGCGTTTGCGACCGCGCCACTTGCGGCGCATGCACGATGATCGTTGACGGCAAGCCGGTTTACTCCTGCACGACGCTGGCCGTCGAGGCGCAGGGCAAGAAGATTCGGACCGTCGAAGGGCTCGAACAGAACGGCAAGCTCCATCCGGTCCAAAAGGCGTTCTGGGACAACGACGCGCAGCAGTGCGGCTTCTGCACTCCCGGCTTCGTCATGGCCTGCACGGCGCTGCTCGAAAAACATCCAGCGCCGACACCTGAGCAAATCGAGTTGGGCGTTGGCGGCAACCTTTGCCGCTGCGGCACCTACGTCGGCATCAAGGCCGCCATCGCGCAGGCTTCCGGGCAGATACGGAAGCGAGGGCCGGCGAAATTGACTAGAGGAGGCAAGAGCAATGGCTGAATACAAATGGCCCGAAGAAGGCAAACGCACTCACATCGGCAAGCGCATCTCGCGCATCGACGGCCCTGATAAAGTCTCGGGACGCGCGAAATACACGTACGACATCAACCGTCCCGGAATGCTCTTCGCCAAGGTCGTGCGCTCGCCGTACGCGCGCGCCAAGGTCGTGAGCATTGACACAAGCGTCGCCGAAAAGATGCCGGGCGTGAAAGCCGTCAAGATCATTCAAGAGCCTGGCAAGGAGATTCAATGGGCGGGCGACGGGATCGTCACCGTCGTCGCTGAAACTGAAGGCCAGGCCGAGGACGCGGCGCGCGCCGTCAAAGTCCAGTATGAAAAGCTGACGCACTTCGTCAATGAGCAGAACTGGGACACGATCCCCGAAGCCAACCGGCGGGCGCCGAGTCAAAACGTAAATGGCGACCCCGACAAAGCATTCAAGGAAGCCGATATCATCTTTGAAGGCGCCTACGGCAACGAAGTGATAACACATTGTTGTTTGGAGCCGCACGGACTGGTAGCCGAATGGGAAGGAGACAACAACCTACTGGTCCATCAATCGACGCAATCAGTTTCCGCCAACGGAGGCCAGTTCGCGCAGGCGTTGGGCATTCCCGCCGGCAACGTCCGAATGAAAATGGAGCACATCGGCGGCGGCTTCGGCAGCAAGTTTCCGGTTGACTCCTGGGGCATTGAAGCGGCAAGACTCTCCAAGATGGCCGGCGGCAAGCCGGTCAAGCTCATGCTCGAACGCGACGCCGAGTTGATGGTCGCGGGCTCGCGGCCTTCGCTCTTCTCAAAAGTCAGAGTCGCCGCGAAGAAAGACGGCACGATCCTGGGCTGGGAGTCGCAAACCTGGGGCTCGGGCGGCGTCGGAAACTTCAACTTCGCCGGGTTGCTCCCTTATATCTTCAGGGCCGGCGTCGAAAACAGAAAAGAGACCTTCTCGGTTATCGGCACCAACACCGGGCCGCAGCGAGCCTGGCGCGCGCCGAACCATCCACAGGCATGCCTGGTCACGATGTCCGCGCTAGACGACCTGGCTGCGGAACTGAAGATAGACCCGCTCGACCTCTTCATGAAGAACATCGATAAGACCGGCGCTCGCGCCAACGTCTATCGCGACGAACTATTGAAGGCCGCCGAGATGATCGAATGGAAGAAGCTCTGGCGTCCGCGCGGCGAGGGCGCTCCGGGCAGCTCGAAGACCGTCAAACGCGGACTCGGACTGTCGATTCACACCTGGGGAGGCCAGGGACACGCCAGCGATTGCGACCTGACGATTCATCCCGACGGCTCGGTCGAGGTGAAGATGGGCACGCAGGACCTGGGCGTCGGCACGCGCACCGTGCTGGCCATCGTCGCGGCCGAAACGCTCGGGCTGCCGCTGGACGCGGTGAAAGTCCACATCGGCGACAACCGCTTCCCCGTCTCGGGCGGTTCGGGCGGTTCAACGACGGTCGGCGGCATCAGCTCTTCGACGCGGCGCGCGGCCGTGGACGCGCTGACCGCGCTGTTCGAAAAGGTCGCGCCGGCGATGAATACCGCCCCGGACAAACTTGAAGCCGTCGGCGGCGCCATCCGACTGATCGAAGATCCTTCAAAGAGCATGACCTGGAAACAGGCCTGCGCGAAGCTCGGCTCGCAGCCGCTGACCACTCGCGGCAAGAACCCTGACGCCGGTAAGGGGACGTTGACCACGGGCGGCGTCGGCGGCGTACAGATGGCTGACGTTTCGGTGGACATCGAGACCGGCGTCGTCAAAATGAATAACTTCGTAGCCGCGCAGGACTGCGGCCTGATCATCGACATGAAAACCTGCGAGAGCCAGGTCTTCGGCGCGATGATCATGGGCGTCACCTTCGCGCTATACGAAGAGAGGGTCATGGACGCGCAGACAGGCAAGATGCTCAACCCGAACATGGAGTTTTACAGGCTCGCTGGATTGGCCGACATCGGCAATTTCAAAGTCCATATGATGACGGGCAAAGGTTACGACGAACGCGGCGTGATCGGCATCGGAGAACCGCCGACGGTCTCGCCCGGCGCGGCGATCTCGAACGCGGTGGCTAACGCCATCGGCGTTCGCGTGCCTTCGATCCCCTTGACTCCCGACCGCGTGCTCGCGGCTCTCGAAAAGAAAGGAGGGGCCAATGCAAAAGTTTGAGTACGCCAGTCCCACGACCAAGGAGCAGGCCGTCGCGCTGCTCGGCGCTTCCTGGGGCGAGGCTGAAGTCCTCGCCGGGGGAACCGACCTGCTCTCCCTTATGAAGGATTTCATCGTCGCGCCGAAGCGCGTGGTCAACATCAAGAACATCAAGGAACTCGACGTCATCAGGGCGCCGCGCAACGGTTCGGCTACGATCGGCGCGCTCGTGACCATCGAAGAGATGATCGATGCGCTCGGGGGCGGCTTCGCGGCCGTCACGCAGGCCGCGAAGGGCATCGCCAGCCCGCAGATTCGCAACATGGGCACCGTCGGCGGCGACCTGCTCCAACGTCCGCGATGCTGGTATTACCGCGCCGGATTCGGGCTGTTCGCCAAAGGTGAAACCGGAGAGCCGCTTGTTCCGAACGGCGACAACCGCTACCACGCGATCCTGGGCAATGACGGCGAGGCGAAATTCGTCAACCCATCGAGCCTCGCGCCCGCTTTGATAGCGCTCAACGCGAAGATCAAAGTCTTCGGCCCTTCGGGCGAACGCGAAGTGGCCGCCGACAAATTCTTCGTCACGCCGAAATCGGACTCCGACCGCGAATACGACCTGAAGCCGAACGAGATCGTCACATGGGTCACCATTCCGCCGGCGCTTGGAGTCCGCAGCGCGACTTATGAAGTGCGTCAGCGCGAGGCCCTCGATTGGCCGCTGGCCGCGGCGTCGGTCGCGTTGACTCTGGACGCGGGCAAGAAGGTCAAGGCCGCTCGCATAGCAATGGGTCACGTGGCGCCGACGCCCTGGCTCGCCGCCGAGGCCGCCGAATACCTGACCGGCAAGACGATCAACGAAGACGTCGCCGCCGAAGCGGGCAGGATCGCCGTGGCGCAGGCGAAGCCGCTCGGCCGCAACTCGTACAAGGTCCAGCTCGCCCGCGTCGCCGTCAAACGCGCGATTCTGCAGGCGGCGGGATAATTTAGGTGTCAGGTGTCAGGTGTCAGGTGTCAGGTTTGCGCCAGGGGGCGCAGAATGGAGGAAAATCCTAGACCTGAAACCTGGAACCTGACACCTGACACCTCGGAGGACATAATGGCTGAACTTCACAATTTGGATCCGAATCGTCCGAACCTCTGTCCGGCGCTGCGCAGCAAGGACATGTTTATCTGGGTAGAACCCGACGCGGACACGCAGCGCGTTCACTCTGGCGTCTTCTGGTGCCTTTACACGCAAGGCCCGCTGGGGCCGGACGGAAAACTTGCCGAACCAGGCAATTGCGACTCGATCGAGCGCGGTTGCCATTGTCACGAAAGCGATGTAGCTTGATCGAGGTAGGGCAAACCACCTGGGAGCGCAGGCATCCTTGCCTGCTTGCTTCGGTCAGTCGGTCATTGCCGGGAACCCAGCAGGCAGGGATGCCTGCGCTCCCAGGCGGTTTGCCAAGGTCTCAAATCGAGCTGTGTGGGGGGCAAGGGGCGAACTGACAGTTCGCCCCACATCTTCGGAGGGGAGTAAAGATGCGTAAATTCACTCTGGTACTTTCAATCTGCTTCGCGGCGATGCTGGCGTCGTCGGCCAGCGCGCAGCAAATTTCTGGCGAATATATCGAGTCGCGCAACGCCGACGTTTACACTGGACACTGCTTCGCGAACGCCGAAGTCAACCTGATGGGCGACCAGGCGATCGTCGCATGGCATGTGTCGAAGGGCGAATGGCAGGGCGTCAGGCTCGACGGGTTGAGCGTCGTTGGCGTCGCCAAGGCTTCAGGCACGCTTGGCTCTCAGTACTCGAACCCGTTCCCGGCCAAGGCCGTTCTGATAGTCGACGAGAAGGCTACGCCGGAGCAGCGCGAGGCTTTGAAGTTGTTCGCGCAGGAGATGGGCGGTGAACTGCTCAAAAACGTTGTCCGCACGGAAGCCGCGCCGATCAGCCTCGCGCTGGAATTCCGCGACGAGCACCCAAGCGGCGGGAAATTGCAGGCCGGCGAACTGGCCTCCATCGTCGCCCGCTCTCTCACGCCGAAGGACACGATCTGTGGCCACGAGCAAACCTACTATCCGCCGTTGACGCCGACCAAACACACGATGCCGGTCGCCGCGTCGCTTGATCAATTCAGCGGCGACGGACTGGGCGTCAAATGGACGTTGCGCGAGAAGCGCAGCGCGTTCGTGGGCCATTTCGCCCGCTGATCGCAAAAACG
>DATEMG010000155.1:0-7947 GCA_035275805.1 Blastocatellia bacterium | reverse complement strand
TAAGCCAGTCCCAAATATTCGGAGGCGCTTTGTGCGAGACCGGATTCTCGGTTGCATTCTCGGCGGCGCTATTGGCGACGCCTTCGGGAGGCCGTATGAAACGCGCCGTCCCCCGATCGTAATTTCCGAGGAGGAAGAGTGGCGGTTGTCGGACGACACCCAATTGACGCTGGCGACTTGCGAGGCGATCACGGGGCGCAATGGTTCTGTAGATCCGGCGGCGATTGCCGCGGCGTTTGCCCACTGGCATCGCGCTAAGCGCATTACCGGAATGGGATCGAACACGTTAAAAGCTTTGACAGAACTAGTCGCAGGCGGCCACTGGGCTTTGGTCGGGGGGAAGGGCGAGCGCGCCGCGAGCAACGGCGCGGCGATGCGCGCCGCCCCGCTCGCCTTTTGTCTCGATCCGAATGACGAGGCCCAGAGGCGGACCATTCGTGACATCAGCCGAATAACGCATCATAATGAGGAGGCTTACGCCGGCGCCCTCGCCGTCGTGGCGGCCGCGCATGCGGCGGCCAATGGTATGTGGGACGGTTCGAACGATTTACTTCGACTGGTAATCGAAATTTTGCCGGACACGCAAGTGCGAGACCGCCTTGTCCCACTGACCGAGATTGATAAAGAAACCCCTCTGCTCGAAATAGCGCGCCGGTTCGGTTGTTCCGGTTACGTAGCCGAATCGGTCCCTCTGGCTTTGTACGGCGCGAGCCGCATTCGGAGCCGCGATTTCAGAACCCTCTTGATAGAATTGATCGCTTGCGGTGGCGACACAGATACGAACGCGTCAATGGCCGGGCAGGTCGCAGGCGCGCTGATCGGGCGCGCCCGGCTTCCCGAAGATCTGATCGCCAGGACGCCAGACCGGCGCCTTGTCGAAGCGGTCGCAAACGCTTTTGCAGAAAGCTTGAATTTTTATGAGTGACATTCTTGAACAAATCGTCGAGCGCAAGCGCGCGCGGCTCGAAGAGGCGATGCGCAAATTCCCGCAGAGTCAATTGCTCTCCGAATTGCCGACCGTCATCGGCGGCGGCAGGTTCGTGTCCGCGCTGCGACGGGACGCGGTCAACGTCATCGCCGAAATCAAACGCCGCTCGCCGTCGAGGGGCCTCATCCGTGAGAACTTCGACCCTGTAAGCATCGCCATTAATTACACCGCCAACGGCGCGGCGGCCCTCTCGTGTCTGACCGAAGAGGATTTCTTCGGCGGCTCGATCGACCACTTGCGCCGCGCGCGCGATGTCACGCCGCTGCCGCTGCTGCGGAAAGACTTCGTTATCGATGAGTACCAGATTTACGAGGCCGCGCTCGCCGGCGCCGACGCGATCCTTCTGATCGCCGCTATCCTGGACGGCCCGCGGCTCAACGACCTGCTGAAGGTCGCTTACAGCGTAGGCCTCGACGCGCTGGTCGAAGTCCACGACCGCGTGGACGTCGAGAAGGCGCTCTGTTACGACGTGCGGATGCTCGGCGTCAATAACCGCAACCTGCGCACGCTCGAAACTACGCTTCAGACTTCCTTCAATCTCGTGTCCGAACTTCCCAAGGAGATCACGCTTGTGAGCGAAAGCGGCATCCAAACGCGCGAAGACATCGAACGTCTTCGCGCCGCCGGATTCCACGCCGTCCTTATCGGCGAAGAGTTGATGAAAGCTGTGGACGAGGGGGCGGCGCTGAGAGCGTTATTGGCCAACCCTCGCTAAATGACGGTTGATAAATGACCGCAATAATAGTTTTGGGGCGCGTATTCCGCGCCCGATCGCCCGGATCACGCGCGCGGGCGGAGAATTCCCGCCCCGGCCCTGTTGTCGCTGTTAATTCTCGAAGACCGTAGGGCGGCTTACAAACAGCGCGCCGAAATCCGAAGAGTGATTGAAGTAATGGCTGTTAAGCTGAAAGTCTGCGGCGTCACCTCGCTCGAAGACGCGCGCGCGTCAATTGATTGCGGCGCCGAATACCTGGGCTTCAACTTTTACCCGAAAAGCCCGCGCTACATCGCGCCCGCGGCGGCTCGCGACATCATCGAACGGTTGCCGGACGACGTTGTCAGCGTCGGCGTTTTCGTAAACGAGCGTCGGCCCGAAGACGTGGACGAGATTTTGCGCGTCAGCGGGGCGCGGATGGCCCAGCTACACGGCGATGAATCGCCGGATTATTGCGCGAACGTCGGGGCGGAGCGTGTGATCAAAGCCCTACGCGCCGGCGATGATTTCGACGCTCGGCGCGTTCTCGACTATCCGGCTTCGGCGGTCCTGCTCGACGCCTTCGACGCGAAGTTATATGGCGGCACGGGCAAGACGGCCAATTGGGCGGTTGCGCGCGAGGCGGCGAAGTTGACGAAGATTTTTCTGGCAGGCGGTCTGTCGCCAGAAAACATCGCTGAAGCGATTCGCGTAGTCGAGCCATTTGCGGCCGATGTCAACAGCGGGGTCGAGAGCGCGCCAGGGCGCAAAGATGCGAGTAAATTGCAGACGCTGCGTCATAGAATGAAAGAGAGGATGTGAGCGATGATTACTAAATACTACGTGGTCATTACCCTCGTTTTTACTTTGGCTATCCTCTTTAGTTCTCAAACGAGCGAGGATAGGCCCAGGTCAGCGCTCTCACGATCATTCGTTGACAATAAGAATGAATCAAGGAGTCAGCAAAGCGCTGTCACGGATCGCTCCGAGGAGCGGCTTAATTCGGACGGGACGATGCCTGGAGTGACATTACGACGCACGCGCGTCTACGATGCGCAAGGGCTGCAAGAACCGAAGTCCGTACTCTGGAAGACAAAGAAGTTATTCACCCGAAATGTTGACCGCGTCTTGTTAAATATTGTAACAGTCAATAAAGAAGCCTTCTTCCAAGAAGGCGATATGGTGTATGCGATTGATCTGCAAACCGGAGAGGCCAAAAATAGATTCGATATAGATAAGGTCCATTTCTACTCGCCAGTTGTCGCGGGCGGGTTACTTTTCTTGGAGGCAGGCGAGGGAGCCTTTTACGCTTTCGACCGTCGTGATTTGAAGACTAGGTGGAAGATAGACAAAGAGGGTTATCGCTTCGGCGTCAACTCATCGGCTGTAGCCTATGGGATGGTCTATTTGGGCAGCGCCGAAGAGATCCATTATGTTGGCGAAGAAGTTAATTATAGCAGAAAAATACCAAAAGCCAGTGTACACGCGGTTGATGCGCTGACCGGAGCGCAAAAGTGGATGGTCGCAATCAAGGGGTGGCCAACGCCGATTGCTGTCGCTGACGAGGTTGTCTATTTCGGGGATGAAGATCGGCATCTTTTCGCTGTGAACGCCAAAGACGGACAAGAGGTTTGGAGGTTTACTGCTTCGGGTAACATTGGCCCACCTGCGATTATGAACGGGCGCGCCTTTTTCGGCGATGAGGGCGGGAATCTTTACGCGGTAGATCTAAAAAGTGGGCAGGCCACCTGGAAAGCCGCAATTAAGAATAAAGTAAGAGCTCACTACTTGGCCGCTTATAACAACATGATTTACTACGGCGGAATGAAAAATGGCATTTATGCGGTGGATGCGCTCACGGGCCAGGAGAAATGGGTATATCGAACGACAAAGCTGTGTCTGGCGCCGGTGGTAGCGAACGGGGCGGTTTACGTCGCCTGTCGGGACAATACGCTTCTGGCGCTTGATGCGGAGAACGGGCAGGAAAAGTGGAAGTATAAAACTTCACGTCCTCCATATTCTCACCCTGTCGTAGGCAATGGGGTAATCTATTATCTGGATGAAGAAGGAGTCATGTATGCTCTCAGCTCTTCCTGACGTGAACGGGCATTTCGGTCAATACGGCGGCAGCTTCGTGCCGGAGACGTTGATGCATCCGCTCGAAGAGCTGAAGGCGGCATACGCCGAAGCGCGCGCCGACGAATCGTTTCAACGCGAGTTGGAAACCCTGCTGCGCGAGTACGTGGGGCGCCCGACGCCCATCACGTTCGCCGAGCGTTTGACCAAACACCTGGGCGGCGCGCAAATTTTCCTGAAGCGCGAAGACCTCAACCACACCGGCGCGCACAAGATCAACAACGCCGTCGGGCAAATCCTGCTGGCCAAACGTATGGGCAAGCGGCGGATCATAGCCGAGACGGGCGCCGGGCAGCACGGCGTGGCGACCGCGACGGTCTGCGCGCTGGCGGGGTTGCAATGCGTGGTCTATATGGGCACGGAGGACATGCGGCGGCAGGCGTTGAACGTCTTCCGCATGCGGCTGCTCGGCGCCGAGGTGGTCGGGGTCTCGTCGGGCAGCAAGACGCTGAAAGACGCCATCAACGAGGCGCTGCGCGATTGGGTGACCAACGTCGCCGACACGCATTACCTGATGGGCTCTGTCCTGGGACCGCACCCTTACCCGATGATGGTGCGCGATTTTCAGAGCGTCATCGGGGGCGAGGCGCGCGAGCAGATGTTGGAGCGCTGCGGGCGATTGCCCGACTACCTGGTCGCCTGCGTCGGCGGCGGCAGCAACGCGATGGGGTTGTTCCACGCTTTCTTGAGTGACGTCGGCGTCAGGATGATCGGCGTCGAAGCCGGCGGCCGCGGCTTCGCGCTCGGCGAACACGCTGCGAGATTTCTGGAGGAAGGCGGCGGGCGCGTCGGCGTGCTGCAAGGCACGCGCAGTTACGTCTTGCAGGACGATCGCGGCCAGGTCTCACTCACGCATTCGGTCTCGGCCGGCCTCGATTACGCCAGCGTAGGCCCCGAACATGCCCACCTGCACGACAGCGGGCGCGCCGAATATGTTTCGGCCGACGACGGCGAGGCGCTCGAGGCGTTTCAGTTGCTGGCGGAGACTGAAGGGATCATCCCCGCGCTCGAATCGTCGCATGCCGTCGCGCACGTGATGAAACTCGCGCCGCGGTTGTCGAAAGACGAGATCGTTCTGATCAACCTTTCGGGGCGCGGCGATAAGGACGTAAACACAGTCGCCGAGCAATTGAGCGGAAAAGGCGTAGTCGAATAGACCACGGATGGCGCTGAACATTGCGGATCAAGGCGGATTGAAACCTGGGGGATTATCCGCGAGAATCAGACGCATCCGTTTCACCCGCGACCTATTTACACGACCGAACAAGGAGAATGAATGAATCGAAAAATTACCTTCTTGCGAAGCCTCTGTGTGGCGGCGCTCGCCCTGCCTTTGATCGCGCTCGGCCAGGAGTCGAAGCCGACGCCAAAGCCGAACCGCATCGTCATTGACCCGAACGGGTTGCCGAAGCCTTTCCAAACCGAATCCGTTCGCAATCCGCCGAAGGTGATTGCGCAGCCCGACGGCGCGAAGCTCGAACTTCCGCAGGGCTTCGAACTGAGCGTCTTCAGCGAGGGCGATTACAGAGAGCCGCGCTGGATCATCGAAGGCCCGAACGGCGACCTGTTTCTGACCGATTCCCACCGGGAGGCCAACTCGATCTTCCTGCTGCGCGACGCTAACAAGGACGGGAAGATAGACAACGCGACCGAGCGATTCACATTCGTCACAGGATTGAAACGCCCGTTCGGGATGGCGATTCAGAAGGTCGGCGCCCAGGCGTATTTTTACGTCGGCAACACCGATTCCGTCGTGCGCTTCAAGTATCAAGCCGGCCAGACGAAGCTCGAAGGCGAGCCCGAGAAACTCATCGATCTGCCGCCGGGCGGCCATTGGACGCGCGACGTCCTGTTCAGCCGCGACGGCAAGAAAATGTACGTCTCGGTCGGGTCGTTGTCGAATGTCAACGAAGGCGAGCCGCCAATTCGCGCCGCCATCAATGAATACAGCCCCGACGGGACGGGCCACCGCATCTTCGCCGAAGGGATTCGCAATCCGGTCGGCCTGGCCTGGAATCCGGCGAACGGCGAGCTGTGGACGGCGGTGAATGAGCGTGACTTGTTGGGCGACGACCTCGTGCCGGAATACGCGACATCGGTCAAACCGGGAGGCTTTTACGGCTGGCCCGATTCTTACATCGGCAAGACGCTAGACCCGCGCGTCAAGAACCCGCGAATGAACCTGGTCGAGCGAGTGATAGTCCCAGACGTGCTGATCGAGCCGCATTCAGCCGCGCTCGGCATCGAGTTTTACACGGGCAAGATGTTCCCTAAGGAGTACGTAGGCGACGCCTTCGTGGCGCTGCATGGCTCATGGAACCGATCGAAGCGAAGCGGATACAAAATCATCCGCATCCCCTTCGAGAAGGGCAAGCCGGAAGGGGGCTACGAAAACTTCCTCATCGGCTGGGTTCCCGATGAGTCGGGCCAGGATGTATGGGGTCGGCCGGTCGGCGTTAGAATGATTCGCGACGGGTCGTTGCTGGTGGTAGACGACGGCGGAAAGAAAGTGTGGCGAGTAACGTATAAAGGAAAGAAGTGAGATTAAGGTGTCAGGTGTCAGGTGTCAGGTGTCAGGTGTTGTTTTGTCCCCACAAACGACTGAAACCTGGAACCTGAAACCTGGAACCTGACACCTGACACCTGAAATATGACCCGCATCTCCGCAAAATTTGAAGAATTGAGAAGAGAAGGGCGCAAAGCCTTCATCCCATACATCACCGCCGGCGATCCGGACCTGGCGACGACCGAAAACCTGTTGATAGCTCTGGCTGACGCGGGCGCGGACGTGATCGAACTCGGCGTCCCGTTCTCTGACCCGATGGCGGACGGGCCGGTGATTCAACGGGCTTCGGAGCGCGCGTTGAAAAAATCGATCGGCGTCGCCGATATCCTGCCCGTCGTCGAGCGCGTCCGCGAGCGCAGCGACGTCCCGATCCTGCTTTTCACTTACTTCAACCCGCTGATGCAATTTCCCGCCGCCGACGTCGGCGATGAGTTGAAGCGGGCGGGCGTCGACGGCGCGTTGGTGACAGATTTGATTCCCGAAGAGGCCGAAGATTTTGTCGCCGGCATGCGCCGCGCCGGTCTCGACACTGTCTTTCTCGTCGCGCCAACTTCGACAGACGAGCGGATCAAATTGATCGCCGGCCATTCCGCCGGTTTTATCTATGTGGTCGCGCGAACCGGGGTGACTGGAATGCGCGAAAGCGATTCGGCCCAGGTCCGGAAGTTAGTCGAACGCGTTCGGCGGCATTCAAGCTTGCCGGTCGCGGTAGGCTTCGGCATATCGAAACCGGAGCACGTGCTTGACGTGTGGAGTTACGCGGACGGCGCGGTGGTCGGCTCGCGTCTGGTCCTTGAGATCGAGAACAATCTGGGCGACTCGCAGTTGGTTGATAAAGTGGCGCGCCTGGCGCGAGACTTGAAGGGAACAGTACCGCGCGCCGAAGGCGACGAATAATGACATTCCACGACATCCCCATTCTGGAATTCGATCCGGCGGACGACGCCGCGCTCGACCCGCACCGCCTGGTCGAACGAATTGATATGCCCGAACATTGCGTCGTCTGCTTCTTCCAGGACGTCATCGCCGAGTTGATCGAGGGGCGCCACGCGCGCGTGCTGGCGCATCAACGGAGCGAGATCGGATTGCACCCTATTTATGAAATTGACTTCGAAGGGAAGCCCGTAGCCTTCTTTCACCCTGGCGTAGGCGCATCCCTAGCCGCCGGATTGCTCGAAGAAGTCATCGCGCGGGGCGGGCGCAAGTTCATCGCCTGCGGCGGCGCGGGCGTATTGGACGGCGAGATCACTTGCGGGCGCGTCGTCATCCCAACGTCAGCCGTTCGCGATGAGGGCACGTCGTACCACTATCTGGCTCCGGGCCGCGAAGCGGCCGCAAGTCCCGAAGGAGTGGCGGCGCTGGAACGGACGCTCAAGGCGCACAACGTCGATTACCTCATCGGTAAGACATGGACCACGGACGGCATCTACCGCGAGACAAGGGCGAAAGTTGAGCGTCGACGTGGCGAAGGGTGTTTGACCGTAGAGATGGAGGCGGCGGCGTTCTTCGCGGTCGCTCAGTTTCGCGGAGTCCGGTTTGCGCAACTGCTTTACGGCGGCGACG
>DATEMG010000154.1:0-3082 GCA_035275805.1 Blastocatellia bacterium | reverse complement strand
CCGATTGGCCGAAGCTAGCAGGCAAGGATGCCTGCGCTCCCAGGAAGTTCGCCTTGAATCCTTCGATGCGGACTTTTGGGAAAACCGGGCGAACTGCCAGTTTGCTCTACACTTTTATGAGGAGCTGCTATGCGGACCTTTCTATTCATCATCCTCATTGTGGCGTCATGTCCGCCTACTTTACCGCCTGACGGAAAACTGAAACCTTTCACGCTGGACCATCGCGGGGGCGCGGCTTCGTTGATTGATCTCTCGTTTCTGCTGGATGCCCCCGCCGGAAAACATGGCTTTGCGCGAATCGCCGGGGGACATCTGGTCGCCGGGGACGGCAAGCGGCTGCGGCTCTGGGGCGTCAACATCACGGAATGGAGTAAGGGTTCCACAATGTTTCCGTCGAAAGAGGACGCGCCGATGTGGGCCGCGACTCTGGCGCGCTTCGGCGTCAACTGCGTGCGTTTGCATTTCCTCGACCTGGCGGCGCCGCGCGGACTGATCGACGACGCTCGCGACGACACGCGTTCGTTCAATGCGGACCAGCTCGACCGGCTCGATTTCTGGATCGCGGAACTCAAAAAACGCGGCGTCTACACCAACCTGAACCTAAATGTCGGCAGGTCTTACAAAGCGGGCGACGGCGTCAAAGACGCCGACAAGATTCGCTGGGCCAAGGGGCTGACGCTCTACGACCCGCGTCTGATCGAGTTGCAAAAAGATTACGCCAAACAGCTCCTCACGCATTACAACCCGTACACGAAGACGGAGTACCGCAACGAGCCGGCCATCGTCACGGTCGAGATGGTCAACGAAAACGCCCTCTACATGGGCTTTCGCGCGCCCACGCCTGCTTACGACAAAGACCTGCTCGATCTATACAACGCCTGGCTGCGCCAAAATCGGAGTCCGGCCCAACTCGCCGAATTGCGCGCGATGGCCGGCGCCGAAGGCGAAGCCCCTATGCCGCGTTTGATGGGCAGAGAAATCGCCGCCGCGCCGCCGAAGCGGTTCTACACGGAGCTGGAATTCTTCATGGAGATGGAGCGCCGCTATTTTCTGGACATGCGGTCATATCTGATGGAGACGCTCAAAGTGAAAGCGCCGCTGGTCGGGACGGCCGATCACAGCCACAGCGGCAGCAGTTATCCGCTGCTGGCCTCGACCTCACTGCTCGACATCGTGGACGGTCATACCTACTGGCAGCATCCGGGGCCGCGCGGGATTCCCAACACACCGATGGTCAACGCTCCGCTCCAATCGACTGTGGTGGAGCTCGCACGCACGGCATTCGCGGGCAAGCCCTACACGGTGAGCGAGGTCAATCATCCCTTCCCCAATGATTACGCGAGCGAGGGCATCCCGATCCTGGCCGCGTATGCGGCGCTGCAAGATTGGGACGGCGTCTTCTGGTACACCTTCGAGCCTAAGGCGTCGGCGGACTGGAAGCCGTTGATCGGCGACCCATTCGACATCTCGCACAACCCGGTCAAGATGACGCAGTTGGCCGCAGGAGCGCTGATGTTCGTGCGCGGCGATGTACGCGCCGCGCGGCAAATCATTCAACGGTCGTATTCGCGACAACAGGTTCAAGACAGCATTCGCCTGCCGGCGGCCGAAAAGCCGTACTTCACGCCCGGCTTCCCCTTGTCCTTGCCGCTGCGCCACGGTTCGCGCATCGCTTCGCTGGACGGGGAGCCAACGAAGAAGATTGAACTCAGCGAAGCCGATCCAATAGTTTCAGACACCGGCGAATTGGTCTGGTCCGTGGCCCCGGAGATAGGCGGAGCCGTCACTGTTGACGCCGAGCGCACGCAGGCGGTCATAGGCTTTGTTAAAGCGCAGGGCAAGCAGTTGCGCCATCTTGCGCCGGAGATCGACAACCGTTTCGCCTGTCTGATCTTGAGCGCGCTCGACGCCAAAACCATTGCGCGTTCGAGCCGCATGCTGTTAACGTCAGGCGCGGCCGTGACCAACACCGGCGCGGAGTGGAACGAGACCAGATCGATATTGAAACAATGGGGAACCTCGCCAACGCTGATCGAGCCGGTGACCGGACAATTGCTCCTTCGCAACCTTGAAGGAGCGCGCGGCGTGACGGTATCCGCTCTGGACGGGCGCGGGCAGCGCATCGGCGCGCCGGTCGCGGCGACGAAAACGCCGGGAGGTTGGCGGCTCCAACTCGGCGAACAGGTCACGACCTGGTATGAGATTAAGGTCGAGAGATAATTAAGGCGCGTGCGTAAAACACAGTTGACCATATCGAATTAAATTTGCGCACGCTTCAGATAGTTAGGCGCAAACCGGGTTTTTGCTTGTTGAATGAAGGCAGGCGCAAACATGTCTGATCAAACTACAATTCGCGTCATCCTCGTAGACGATCACCCGGTGGTTCGCTTCGGGCTGGCCGCGATCATCGGCTTACAGCCAGACATGGTTGTGGTCGCGGAGGCTGGGTCTGGGGAGGAGGCCTGCGCGGTATGCGCCAAGCGCGCCGCTGATGTCGTGCTGATGGATCTGCGACTGCCGGGCTTGAGCGGCGTGGAAGCGATTCGAGCCATTCGCAAGGAGCGTCCGAAGCTGCGCTTCATCGTTCTCACGACCTACGAAGGCGACGAGGACATCCACAGGGCGCTCGAAGCCGGCGCGCAGGCTTACATTTTGAAAGGCATGTCGCACGCTGAGTTAGTCAACGCGATACGCACGGTTCACTCCGGGCTTAAGTACATTCCTCCATCGGTCTCCAAGAGTCTGGCGGAACGCCCGCCGCATTCGGAGTTGAGCGCGCGCGAGATGGAAGTGCTGGAACTGATCGTCAAGGGCCGCAGCAACAGGGAGATCGGCGAAGCTCTCGGCATCAGCGAGGCGACGGTCAAATGGCACGTCAACATCATTCTCAGCCGCCTCAACGTCAGCGACCGTACGCAGGCCACCGTTGCGGCCTTGCAGCGCGGCATCGTGCATTTGCCTTAGCGTGGACCCTCACAATTCTTTACGGGATTTCGACCCGGTTTCTTCGCCGCGTCAGCGGAGCTTCGAGAAATAAATGCGCCTAGTGTGGCGCGAGTTGTTTACTCGCGCCGTCCTTGGC
>DATEMG010000153.1:0-6592 GCA_035275805.1 Blastocatellia bacterium | reverse complement strand
CGATGCCCGTGCCGTAATCGCGGTAGTTGCGCCACCTGAAGAATCGCTTTGGGTCCCACTGGACTTTCGGCGCATGGCCCACAAAGCGATCCCAGTCGCAGGTCTCCGGCGAGGCGTCGGGCGGGATCGAATATTGCCATGCGCTCATCGCCCCGCGCCGCCACAAACTCGAATCGACCAGGTTCAACTGGCCGATGGCGCCGGACGCCAGCATCTCCTTGGCTTTCTTGTAAACGATGGAACTGACGAACTGGCTGCCGACCTGGAAAATTCGCTTCGTCTGGTTCTGCGTTTCGACGACGGCGAGCCCCTCTTCGAGCTTCTGCACCATAGGCTTTTCGCAGTAGACGTCCTTGTTCGCCTTCATCGCTTCAATCGAAATCTTCTGGTGCCAGTGATCTGGCGTGGCGATGATCACCGCGTCAATGTCGGATCGCGAAAGAACCTCGCGGTAATCGCGCGTAGTGAAGACGTTTTTGCCGAAGACCTCCTTGACGTGTGTGAGGCGCCCGTCGTAGAGGTCGGCGGCGGCGACGAGTTCGACGCCTGGGACCCGCAGCGCGGTTTCGGTGTCGCCGAAGCCCATCCCGCCCGCGCCGATCAATCCGATTCTGATGCGGTCATTCGCCGACACCTGTTGTTCAGGCTCGGGCTCGGGTTCGAGAACGAATCTTTTCGGCGAGCCGCTCGCGCGTACGAACGATCCGGCGGCTATCGCGCCCGCCGCCGCCGTCTTGATGAATTTTCGTCGTGAATTCTTCTCAGCATTACTCTCGGATTTACGCATAACAAGGTCTCCTTCTGATTCATAATTCGTTTAAGAGAAGGAATTTCAGCCACGAATGAGCACGAATGAACACGAATTTCTTTCTTGATCTCGCAGCCCATTTGCCTTCCCGCCCTTGGCGTTATTCGTGTCTATTCGTGTTCATTCGTGGCTGAAATAGTTTTTCTAGGAATCTATAGTTCTTCGCGGACTTTGTTCACACCGGCGACCATATTATTCAGCTTCTGTCGCGCGGCCCAGCGCGCAGTCTGGCTCAATCCGCAATCAGGCGCAAACGATAATCGTTCGGGCTGGGCGAATTTCAGACAGAGCCGCAGGCGATCGGCGACGTCTTCGGGCGTTTCGACGTAGTAGCTTTTGACGTCAACGACGCCGACAGCGACGTCCATTCGCTCCGAGATCCGTTCGATGATCTCGATCTCGGCGAACTCGCGGCTGGCCATCTCCAGGTGAATCTCGTCGACCTTGATCTCCAGAAACGCCGGAAACATCGGCTTGTAAGTTCGCTTGCCGACCGCGCGGGCTTTGTAGTTTCCAAAGCAGGCGTGGGTCGAGAGCCGGCATTTGCCGGCGACCGGCTCGACCGTGCGGTTGAAGATGTCGACGAATCGGAGCGGGTCTTCGCGATGCGCATAGCAACTCATCGAAGGCTCGTCCACTGCGATCTCGCGGCATCCGGCCTCGACCAGCGCGACCAATTCGTCGCGCACGATCGGCAGCAGCGCCTCGGTGATGTCGAAACGATCGGGATATTCCCCGTCCGGCTGCAATCGCCCGCTCAGTGTATAAGGCCCCGGCACGCTCGCCTTGAGCGTGATTGCGGATTGCGAATTTCGGATCACGGATTGCGCGAGCCGCTGTAATCTCTTCCACTCATCGACCACGCCCAGGCCTCGCGGCGCGCGCAGTTCGCCGGTGATCCTGTGTTTGCCGCGTTGATCGTGCCCGGGAGGGCCGAAACGGCGAGTCAAGGTTTGCTCCAGTTCTATGCCTTCCAGAAAGCCGTAAAACGACAAATTGAAATCAAGCCGCGTCTGCTCGCCGTCTGTGATCACGTCCAATCCGGCGGCGACCTGATCGTGGATCGCCGCGATCACGGCGTCTTCCTGCAATTCGGCGCGGTCGGCCTCGCCGAACTGGTCGAGGCGAAGGCATGCGAATTCCAGCCAGCCGGGAAAGGGATAGCTGCCAATGACTGTCGTTCGTAAAGGTCTTTCTTTCAATTTAATCCTGTGCTTTCCCTTCAGATTGGTTGAGATAATCTTCCCAGGCTGACGGGAAAAGACGGTCAAAAATCTCGAACGGTAAACCAAGGACATCAAGTTGATAAGGATCTTCGTCAAGCTCTTCTGAGTAATCAACGACATGGACGCCGCCTGCCGGATCAAGAACTTCTCCGTCTTCAGTGATCACGGAAAGGCGCAACGCATCGATTTTATCCTGCGCATCCATCCGCTTTTCCCCGTTAGCTTCGCCAAGCGTTCCATCATATAAATGAACCTCACGGATGATTGGTTGTATTTTTCTATAGTTGTCATTGGGAAAAAATGGTCCGCTAGCGCAGCCCATTGGCGGATCTGTGGAAATCAAATCCGCCCACCCGACCGACACATCATTTGCGTAAAGATTACACCTCATTTTTACCTGCCCCTCACATCTTCGAGATGTCGTCCAGCGATTCCCGGTAGCGCCGATCTTCGAGGATCCTCAATTTCAGGTCCAGGTACCGCTTCAGATACCAGGCCAGGACGACGCCGGAGGGGAGGCATATTATGAGCAATGCAAGTCCGATGATCCTAATCATTGTTGCCCCCTTAGTTGTATTTGCGGGTTGGCTGCGCCGTTGACAATCGTCAGCGGCCCCTGATGCCCCTTAATTCCTTCCGCGCGGGCGCGCTCTATTTCCAATTGTAGCTCAAGCTGGCGAATGGCGAAGGTTTGAGGGTTGGCCAGAGTCGAAGCTTCGACTTGCTTCTTTTCCGCTTCCACTTTCGCGCGGGCGAGGTCGGCCTCCGCCGCCTCTTTCGCCTTCTGGTTGGCGACCACCGCGCTGGCGGCCTGTTCGATTCGATCGTCAAGGAAATCGGGCCTGCCGATGATTTGAATGGATTCCAGCGTGAGCAGCAGTTGTTGCTTTAAGATCGGCGTCAGCGAGTCGATCAGGCGCTTCTGAATGGCCTCCTGGCTGGCCAGCAGCCCGTACGCTTCATAGCTGGACACGGCGTTCTTCGTCTCTGTGTTGGCCTGGCCCACGAGGATCTGCGTCATTCGCGTCTTCCGTTCTTCTTCATCCAGGCCGAATTTACGGATATACGCCTTAATGCTTTCGTCGTCACTGGGCGGAAGCACGGTAAGCGAGATTTCAACCGTCACGGCCGCGTTATCCTTGGTTGAAGCGTTGACTTTTACCGAATACGTGTTAGTCCGAATATTAAAATCATAGTAGTGGTCGCCGAAAGTCGTTAGGGTGCTAACCCATCCATCTTGTGGCTTGATAACCCTGTTGATCTGTCCACGTACTATCTGGACGCGATAGAGGCCCTCATTGGCCTGTTCGAACGAAGTTAGCGTCATTACACCGAGTATCAATGCTATTCCAATAATTACACCGCCGACGATGAATCTCTTGAAGGGGTTCTTTTGTTGGATCATTAATGAGTCTCCTTTGGTTGAGAAAGTTTGATTAGCGCGCAGGATGAGAACCCGCTCGCCCTTCCGCTTATTACGGAATTCGCGACATTTTTGTTTTTGGATTATTCAGTCGGGACAGAAAGCAAACGTATTGCAGAGGGCTTTTCATAGACTCACGCGCCATCCCGCGTCAACGCTCATTACTTCGCCGGTGACGGCGCGCGCGTCGTCGCTGAGCAGAAAGACCGCGGCGCGCGCCACGTCATCGGCTTCGATCAAATCTTCCGAGAGCGGCTGTTTGGTCTTGATGAATTCAAGCAAGTCGGGATTCTGTTGCGCGCGCAGGCTCATCGGCGTGCGCGTGAGTCCGGGCGCGACGGCGTTGACGCGAATCTTGCTTGGCGCGTAATAAGCCGCCATCGCGAGAGTCAGACCGATGATCGCGCTCTTGCTCGCGGCGTAAGCGTGCGTGGCGAAAAACTTCGGTTCGGGCGAGAAAGCCAGCGCGCTGGCCATGTTCAGGATCGAACCGCGCATGCCGCTCTCGCTTGTGGGCTGTTCGAGCATTCGCCGAACGACGGCGCGGCACATCAGGAAGACGCTCTTGACGTTCGTCTCCATAGTGATCTCCCAGCCTTCTTCCGAGCATTCGTGAACGGGGCCGTCGCCGAATTTTCGCCCGCTGACGCCCGCCACGTTGAAGAGCGCGTCAATACGATCGCGCCGCGCCAGGAGGCTTTCAACGGCTTCGGAGACTTCGCCGGATCGCGTCAGGTCGGCGACATGGTAGCCGCAGCCGATCTCCCCTGCCAATGCGCGGCAACTCTCCTCGTCGCGGCTGACGACGAAGACCGTCGCGCCTTCGCTCGCGGCCAGTCTCGCGGTGGCCGCGCCGATGCCGGTCGAACCTGTGATCAGGCAGACTCTGTTTTGAAGCCTTCCACTCATTGGAACAGATGCGCGAGGCTGCGGCGGTAGGCCTCGTAAAAGCGTTCGAGCTGTTCAGCCGCGTCGGCGTCGCCGACGAATTGATGTGAGGGCAAAAGCTCGGGCTTCACGCCGCGTTCGAGCAATCGCTCGGCCACCGAGCATCGCAGCATATTAATGATCATCGCGCCGGTCACGGTCGAAGCCGGCCCGGTGCGCCATTCCAGCCCTTCCAATTCGACGACGCAATCGCCCGGCGGGCAGCCGTTGTCAATCACCACGTCGGCCACGTCGATCAGCTTCTTGCCCGACGAATGCGCGGGAGTCGATTGCTCGCAGTGCCTGCGCGAACATATAGCGATCACGGGCATCCCGCGACGCCGCGCCCCCATCGCCATTTCGACGATCACCGGGCGAATGCCGCTGGTCGAGATCACGACGAACGCGTCTCGCGGCCCGAACTTGAAGCCCTTCAGAATCTCTTCGGCGTAGCCCTCGTATTTTTCCAGGTGGAGCGGGGCGCGCAACCCGTTCGCGCCGACAATCGCCGCGTGGTTCGAGAGCGCCAGTTCGACCAGCGCCACGAAGCCCGGGAAGCATCCCTGCCGCGGCGTCATCTCTTCGCACATCATCCGCGAGTGGCCGTTCCCGAAGAGAAAGACCAGCCCGCCGACGGCGATGGAATCGGCGCAGATTTCAGCCGCGCGTTCAATCGCGGGCGTCTGCGTTTCGCGCAGGTGATTGAGCAATTGCACTGTTTTATCGAAATAGGTTTGAGCTGCTGTCATCGATCAAAAAAATGTACCGTAGGTTGTCAAACCTGCGGAGGATTGATTAATGAACGGTTTAGTTGTCATCAAGCGGCTTGGTTATGAAGTCATCCGCAGGTTTGACAACCTACGGTACGTGACGCGCCGCCTTTTCATTGTTTCAAGGGGCGCGTCGCGACTGACGGCCCATTTGAAGGCGTCGAAATTATCTATGACTCAGATCAGCCAGGCGAAACGGGCAACATGCGTATTGCGTCCGGAGCTTTGACCACGCCTTCAGCCGCGCTTGCTATAGCCGCAAAACAAAGTCCCAAGCCGCGCAGATTGCCTCGCGCATTGTTGACCGGCTGGCGGTCCTCTTCAATCGCGCAAAGCAGTTCAGCCATCGCCCCGTGAAAACCCTCGCGGAACCACGTGCCGTCAAGTGTCGGTTTCGCATTGCCATCAGCGGTATAAATCGTAATGGCCTGCTCCGACAGGCTCGGGCCTGCGCTGACAATCGTGCCTTCGGTTCCGGCGACGACTGTGCGGTCTTCCTGGCCGTGTTCGACGTTAGCGTTGAAAACAATTGAGGCCTGCCCGTCCTCGAATTCGATGATCGCCTGGGCCAGCATCGGCGGTCTGGCGCGCTGGCCTGACGCGCGCGTGGCGAACGCGCTGACCCGCAGCGCGTCTTTGCCTTCGAAGAAGTGGGCCGCCAGATCGAACCAGTGAACGCCGAAATCGTAAAGTACAAGGCTTTCGATTTCTTCGAACTTCGTCCCGATGATCCAGTTGTGATCCCAATGCGCGCTGAAATGTGCGCTCATCAGCCGCCCGATCAATCCGGCCCTCAGCGCCTCCCGCATGAAGCTGAAATGCGGCGCCCAGCGTCCGTTTTGATTAACCGCCAGCCTGACCCCTCGCGCGTCGGCCAGATCGGCCAACCGTTCGCCGGCGTCCAGATCGACGACGAAGGGCTTCTGGCTCAAAACGTGTTTGCCCGCTCGAATCGCTTCTTCGATGATCTCGACGCGGTCCTCAGGATACGTCGTGACGTCAACGACCTCGATCTCGTCGCGAAGCAGCAGCTCGCGATAATCGGCCGTGACCGTTGCGTCGGGATAAAATTTCTCCTGGTAAGCGCAGGCTTTGCTTTCCGTGTGGTCGCACAGCGCGGTGACGCGGAAACCCGCGTGGCGATATGCGTTCAGGTGTTGTACGGCTATGCCGCCGCAACCGATGACGCCGATCGCAGGATTATAGGCTTTCGGATTTCGCGGCTGATACGGCAGGACGGGCGCTTCGATCTGCGCGCCCGTCTGCGGTTTGCTCAAGCCGTAATCGTCCGCCAGGGGAGCGGGCATATTTGCATCCTCTTTGTAACGACTCAGTTTCTTCGCCGCGTTAGCGGCGGTTTGACTTTAGTCGTGGGTTGATGGTCTTTGAGAAAATAAAGCGCCTAATGTGGCGCGAGTTGTTTACTCGCGCCGCTTCG
>DATEMG010000152.1:0-5955 GCA_035275805.1 Blastocatellia bacterium | reverse complement strand
AGATAGATTTCACCCATTCCCCCGGAACCGATTAGGGAGACGATCTGATATCGATCAAAACGAGTTCCTGCGGCGATAGGCATAGCCAATTTTCTGTTGAGATTTTGTGACGCCGGCACGGTACCGCGCGAGTAAGCAGGCGGCTGTCTCATCAGCCCGCCGCTTGCTTAGTCGCGCGGCGCCGTGCCGGCGTCACAAAATCTCAACAGAAAATTGGCTATGCCTATCGCCGCAGGAACTCGTTTTGATCGGTATCAGATCATCTCCCTAATCGGTTCCGGGGGAATGGGTGAAATCTATCTGGCGCAAGACGCCAGGCTCAATCGCAAAGTCGCGATCAAGCTCCTTCCAGACCGCTACACGCAGGACACTGAGCGGTTGCGCCGCTTCGAGCAGGAGGCCCAGGCCGCATCCGCGCTCAATCACCCGAACATCATCACGATTTTCGAGATCGGCGAGGCCGAGGGCAGGCATTTCATCGCAACCGAATATATCGAAGGCCTCACGTTGCGTCGCCGAATGGCGGGGGCAAAACTGACGATCGGCGAGACCCTCGACATAGCGTCACAGGTAGTCAGCGCATTGACGGCGGCGCATGCTGCGGGCATCGTCCATCGCGACGTTAAGCCGGAAAACATCATGATCCGGCCTGACGGCTACGTGAAAATTCTCGATTTCGGCCTCGCCAAACTAACCGAAAAGCCTCCGGCGCTAAACTCGACCGGCGCTTATCAACTGCCGGCGGGCGAATCCGAGGTTCCCACCACCGCCGACCTCATTGTCGATGGCGCGGAGCGGCCCGAGCCTGAAGACCCATTCGCCACGGCCCCGCCCAGCGCGGCGAATGAGACCATGCCCGGCGCCGTAATGGGCACTGCGCAATATATGTCGCCAGAACAGGCTAGCGGGCTGCGCGTTGACGCGCGCACCGACATTTTCAGCTTCGGCATAGTGCTCTACGAGATGAACGCCCGTCGCACGCCTTTCACCGGCGCCACTGGCGCCGCCATCATCGACTCGATTCTCACCCTCGACCCTCCACCGCTTTCGCATTTCCAACCCGACATCCCTGAGGTTTTCGAATGGATCGTCGCGAAGGCGCTGGTCAAAGACCGCGAGGAGCGTTACCAGACGGCGAAGGAAATGCTCAACGACCTGCGGCGATTACGGAGCCGCCTTGGCGTCGAACAGGAAATTGAGAAATCGCGCAACCTCATCGGCGCCGACTTTGACGCGACCGGCAATGAGGCGCGCGCGACCTTGAGCGCCAAATCCACCGAGGAATTCGCCCTGGGAACAGGCTTGAGCGCCAAAGCGCCTTCGACCAGATCATTATCCGGCCTGCTGGGCAGCCTGATTTTAGACAGGCTCAGAACGCCTCAATCCGTCGCGCTGTCGCTGATACTGCTCGCCGTTTTCGGCTTCGGCCTCTACCGCTTTTTCGCGCAGAGATGGCGTCCAGCGCCGCCGTTCCAATCAATGCAGGTGCGCAAGTTCACCTCCAGCGGCAGGGCCATGCGCGCGGCCATCTCGCCCGACGGCAAATACGTCGTCCACGTCTTGAGCGAGGCCGGAAAACAGAGCCTGCTCGTCCGGCAGGTCACCGAATCGAATAACATCGTGATCGTCCAGCCCGCCGAAGTCTCTTATCAGGGTCTGACCTTCTCGCGCGACGGCGCCCACGTCTATTACGTCGTCCAGGAGCAGAACAACCCGATTCGGACGTTGTATCAGGTTCCAGCGCTCGGCGGCGTTCCGCATAGAATTCTGAAGGACATTGACAGCCCTGTCGCCATTTCGCCCGACAATAAACGACTGGCCTTCGTGCGGCGCTATCGTGGACAGAGCGAAGACGCTGTGATCATCGCCGACAATGACGGCGCGAACGAGCGCAAACTCGCCTCTCGCAAAGGCGCGGATTTTTTCTGGACCGGGGGGCCGGCATGGTCGCCGGACGGCAAGATCATCGCGACGGCCGCAGGCTCCAATACAGGCGGGCGACATATGTACATCGCCGAAATCGCCGTGGCCGACGGGAAGGAGAGACCGGTCTCGGCGCAGCGATGGGCGACGGTCGGTCGCGTTTCATGGGCGCGCGACGGGACACCAAGGGGCCGAGGGTTGATCTTCAGCGCGATAGAGCGGGGCGCGACGCAGGCTCAAATATGGTTTCTTCCATACCCGAAGGGCGCCGCGCAAAAAATAACGAACGATCTGAACGACTATCGCGACCTTAGCCTGACGGATGATTCGACCGCGCTGATTACGGTTCAAGCCGAAACGCTCGTCAACGTTTGGCTCTCACCAAACATCGACAGCGTCAACGCGGGGCGCGATCGGCAAATCACTGACGGCATAGGCCAGAACAATGGCGTAGGCGGTTTGACGTGGCTGCCTGACGGTCGCGTGGTCTATGTCTCTCGCGCCTATGGCAGCCAGGACATCTGGCTGATGGATCAAGACGGAAAGAACCAACGGCAACTGACGACGGCCGAGACTCGCATCGACCGTTATCCGGCGGTCACCCCAGACGGTCGCTACATCGTCTTCGTCTCGACGCGCACCGGCAATTCGAACATCTATCGCTACGAGTTGGACACGGGCGAACAGAAGCAATTGACCAGCGGCGCGAGCGAAGAATTCCCGGCGGTCTCAGCCGACGGCAAATGGGTGATCTATACCGCGACCGGATCTATCAAACACACATTGTGGAAAGTCTCGATTGACGGCGGCGAGCCTGCGCAATTGACCGACAACCTCTCGACCTGGCCCGACGTCTCTCCGAACGGGCAAAAGATCGCCTGCTGGTATCGCGCCGAACCGGGAGCCAGATGGCAGATCGCTGTCATTCCAATTACTGGAGGCAGTCCCGAAAAAGTCATCGACGTTTCGCCCAACGCCGACACTCCGATTCCGATCCGCTGGACGCCCGACGGACGAGGCGTCAGCTTCGTAGCGACCCGCGACGGCGCTTCAAACGTCTGGTATCAACCTCTTGACGGCGGCGAGCCCAAACAGGTGACCTACTTCCCTTCCGATCAAATCTTCTGGTTCGACTGGTCGAATGACGGCAAACAACTGGCCTGCTCGCGCGGAAGGATGCTAAACGACATAGTGCTCATCACTGAATCCAAGCCATAGCCTCACACGAACTTCGGCGCCATTTCAAAGGCCGAACGCCCGTTCGACTCGAAAATAGTACCTGTGATAGTCTCTACCTCGGGCCTCAGATCTTACCAACCTACAAATAACCAACTCCCCCTGGAGTAACCGATGAGAAACACAAAGTTAGCAATAGCTCTGTTTACTGCCATGCTCGCCGCCGCGACCGTTTCGTTTGGCCAAACTGCGCCGGACGCCACGGCGCCAGGCCCATTTACGACGACTAGTTCCGAATACAAGCTTCCTCCGACCAACGACGATCTCGTGGCGTCTCAAGTGGTGACGGAGTTGTGGGCGCGCATTTACCGGCCCACGAATCTGACCAACGCTCCACATCCGTTATTGGTCTTCCTCCACGGCAATCACGCCACGTGCGGCCGCTTTGAGGGGGCCGGCCAGGGGCGGCTCGATATCAACATCCAGTACACGTTGACCGGCACATGTCCGTCGGGTTTCGTGGTTGTGCCGAGCCACGAAGGCTACGCCTATTTCGCCGAGCGACTGGCTTCCTGGGGTTACATAGTTGTCTCGATCAATGCCAACCGTGGGGTAAACGCCGCCCCTGGCGTCGCTGGCGACCCGGGACTGAATCTGCGCCGCGGACGCCTCATTCTCCGTCATCTACAAAAGCTCGCCGCATGGAACTCAGGGTCGGAAGCGACGCCGGGGAGCCTGGGGTTCAGTTTGCAAGGCAAGCTTGACTTCAATCACGTCGGCATGATGGGTCATTCTCGCGGCGGCGAAGGCGTGCGCGCCGCGCTCGCGCAATACCGCGACGCGGGCAGCCCATGGCCCGCCCTGATCGGCCCCGCTGTCAATTTCGAAGGCATATTCGAGATCGGCCCGGTGGACGGACAAACCGGCCGCATCCTCAATGCGGAAGGACTGGCATGGAATGTGCTTCTGCCGATGTGCGACGGCGACGTCTTTAACCTGCAGGGCGTACGCGTCTTCGATCGGATGCTCAGGAACCGAATTGACAATCCAGCCACGCAGAAATCCACATTCACCGTCTGGGGCGCAAACCACAACTTCTACAACACCGAATGGCAGCAAAGTGATTCGCCCGGTTGCCTGGGACACAGCCGCCTATTCGACAGGCTGCTCGGATCAGCCGACCAGCGCCAGACCGCGCTGGCCAGCGTCCTCGCATTCTTCCGCGCTAACGTCGGGGCCAACACGAATCCAGAGTTCGCCAAAATTTTCAACCCGCAATTCGCGCTCCCGGCCTCGCTCACCAACGTCACCCGTGTCGACCGTGGGTACACCGATTCGCCCAACAGCTCGGTCACCGAGGTCTTCGAGGATTTCGACCAGCCGACTGGTTTCAACACCTCCGGCGCCGCTAACGACGCCAGCGGTATCACGATCACGCATAACGCGATTGCCAACCACAGCCCGGTACAACGCGTGGCTCGAATTTCCTGGGGTAACTCCGGGGCCGGGACATTTTTTCAGAGCAACTGGACCGCGCCCGGCGCCGGCCGCAACGTCACGGCATTCGAGACGCTCGACTTTCGAGTTTCCGCGCAATGCAAGGACCTGCCGTGCAATACCACCGACTCGGGATTCAATTTCGAGACTAACTTTTCGATCCGCCTGGTCGGCGCCGACGGCTCCCTCTCCGCCCCGGCGCAACTTCGTAATTTCGTTTCCCTGACCGGCCCGGTGGGCGGCCTGGTACGGGGCATCGGCACGTCGCCGCACCCAATCCTATTGACTGCGCGCATTCCCCTGACGGCGTTTGGTAACGCTCCGCTGACAAACCTTCGGGGCGTTCGGTTTACTTTCGACGACACTCGCCGCGACGATATTCACATCGGAAATATCAGGCTGTCACGGGTCAGCGGGGGCGCCAATTCTGTACAGATCACAACAGCGCTACCTGCCAGCGACTCGCCGCTCGATTTGGGCCCGCCGAAGGAAGAAAAGAACACCATTGCATCGGTGAAAGCGACGCGTTCTTCCCAATTGATGCCAAATCAGTCGGGCGTCGAGATCGAGCTTACTAGCAACCGAGAGTTCCTGCCGAAGGGCGAGATGCTGGTGATCAAAGTGGGATCGCAGGAGTTCGGCTTGAGCCGCTACGGAGATGACGGGTCTACCAACCGCGTCATCTTCACACTCACTACCGAGCAATGGTCTCTGATCAATACCGGCGATCCGGTCGTGATCCAGTACGGTTCCGGCGCGGACTCCAGGAATTTCGGTCACATCGACAAGAACATGTTGCGCTGACCGTCCCCAGACGCCGCTGAAAGTACGAAGAGCGCCTTACCACGACACGCGATCAGAAGAAGTCGCTGGAGAAATTGTGGTAAGGCGCATTTATTTGAAAGAGACCTATGAAAGGATTCAGTCTCCGACCCCTTCTCTGGTTTGACTGCGCCGCCGCCGCAATCGTGGGAACGGCAACGCTGGCTCTCGCCGGGCTGCTCGCGCCACTGTTCGGTTTGCCGCGCGCCGTTGTTGTGTTCATCGGACTCGTGAATCTGGCCTACGGCGCTTTCTCTTTTTCGCTGGCCCGGCAGCCTTATACGGCCCGATGGCGGGTCAGGGCGCTCGTCACCGCGAACCTCTTGTGGGTTGGCGTTTGCGTGATGATGGCCATATATTTCGCAGGCCCTGGGAGCTGGCTAGGCGCGAGCTACATGCTTGCGGAAGGATTCTTTGTGGGCGTCCTCGCGACCGTCGAGGCGCTAACTCTCAAAGCGGTAGTTTGGGCAAAACCAAAATGACGCTATCTATATGGCGCGCGAACGCTAATATCGGGACAGAAGAGATATCTTCCGA
>DATEMG010000151.1:0-8771 GCA_035275805.1 Blastocatellia bacterium | reverse complement strand
GCAGGCATCCTTGCCTGCTATGCTTGAGAAGCTGAAGCCTCGAAAAGAAATCAGCGCATTGTGCGATCAGACTGGGGTTTTAAATAGACGAATCGAAGATAAATTATCGAGTCGATGAGCCAGCAGGCAAGGATGCCTGCGCTCCCAGGATTCGCTCCCAGGTCACTTCGCGCCGGGCGCTTCAAGTTCGTCGTTCAAGTGCCTGCGTTTGAGCAGATTATTGAGCAGGAAAATGATCACGATCGCCGCCGCGATGCCGAGTCCGATCTTCGGGTAATGCTGTTTAAAGATGTCCGCAGCATGTTCGCCGTAACTCACCGCCATCCAGCCTTCCAGAGCGAACCTGACGCCGCGACCGATGACCATCGCCGCGACGAATCGCCAGAGTCGCATGCGGAAGGCCCCGGCCGAAAGCACGAAAATTTTGAATGGAAAGGGCGGAGGCATCACCGCTGCCAGCAGTAGCGCCCAGATGTCGTAGCGATTGATCAGATCTTCCACGCGCGCGCGCTTCGTGGGGCTGAATTTCCTGAGCGCGGCCTGCCCGCCTTTGCGCGCGATGAAGTAGAGTAGGAGCGAGCCGAGGGTAGAACCTGCTATCGCGGCGGCGACGTAGACCGGCGCCATCGCGTGATTGTGATGCGCGAGAGCAATCACCACCACGTCCGGCCCCCCCGGCAGCGGTATGAATGCGGCGTCCAGAAGCGCGATGGCGAACACTCCAAGCGCGCCGAGTCCGATCAGTGTGGCTTGCAATGATTTCATCGCGCCGCCTATGCCCAATAACGGAATTTTCATTTCTACGTATCAGTCCTTGATTTCAGTATTAATCGGTGTACGAGGCATGGGTTTCGCGTTCGGGCGTTTGGCTTCTCAACCGCGCAAACACGAGGCGCCCGACTAATGAGAGGATGAAAAGCGCGATTATCACCCCGAGGATTTCGATGAGATGTGATTCCAACCAGCCCAGAATCTGTAAAACCTCCTCGCGGAAAAAGAAAGCCACCCATCCCCAGAAATAATACCGTACGGTTCGCGCGATCATTATGACTGTGGCAAAACGGGTCGCCGGGTAGTTCAACGCGCCCGCCGCCACCACGAAAATCTTAAATGGCATCGGCGGAGGGAGCAGGGCCGGAATGACCAGCGCGAAGATTCCCCACTTGCGGTAAATCTCTTTGACCCGGTCCAGATGTTTGGGATGAAACCGCTTGGTGACAAATTGTTCGCCGCGTTGCGCGATGCGATACAAGATCAGACAGCCGATCACCGAGCCGATCGCCGGGAAAAGCGGGAAATAATAAACCTCAGAAGGGTTATGCGCGACCCGGTAGGCGGTGATGTAATCGTTGACCTCAGGCAAAGACAGCAGCGACGAATCGAGCGCGCCGATGAATATCATGATCGGCGCGGCGAAATAAACTGGCAGCACTTTCACCTGCTCGGAAACACTACTAAACCACTCCAGAAACCACTCTAGCATTTTTCAATTGTCGGTCATCGGTTGCCGGCCGCCAACCACTCGGCAAACGGCGCCCAACAACTGCTTTTTAAATCCTTTTTATATAACTCTTGCCTGGAAGCTCCCTGATTCTATCTTTCATTTGGAGACCAAGCAATGCGGTCATCAGATCCGACGAATTCATCCCGGTGGAAATTAGTAATTGATCAATGTGGGACGGGGCGTCGGTCGTGAGCATGTCTAGCAGTTTGCGTTCCTCGTCGCTTAGCGCGACGGTTTCAAACATCGGCTGAACGTTCGATTGCGCGTCATTGCCATTAGGCAGATCCGCGCCGAGAATCCTATCCCTCACGTCGCGCGGAAGCTCCTCGACGACATCGCGCCATTGCTGCACGAGTTTCGCGCCGTCTTTTATCAGGAAGTTCGGCCCGAACGAGGTTTGTGAGGTGATATTGCCGGGCACGGCGAACACCTCCCGGCCCTGTTCGTAGGCCAACCGGGCGGTGATCAAGCTCCCGCTGTGCTCCGCAGCTTCGACTATCAAAACGCCGAAACAGAGTCCGGACAAGACGCGGTTGCGATACGGGAAATTCTGCGGCAACGGCGGCGTGCCCAGAGGGAATTCCGAAACTACCGCGCCGTTTGCCGCGATTTCCCCCTCCATCTTCTTATGCTCTTTCGGGTAGGTAGTCTCCAAGCCCGTCCCGACGACGGCGATAGTCAGCCCGCCGGCTTCGAGCGCGCCGCGATGCGCGGAGGCGTCTATGCCACGCGCCAGACCCGAGACGATTGTCAAGCCATTCTGGGCCAGGTCGCGAGACAGGCTCAGCGCAGCGTTGATGCCGTATGTCGAAGATCGCCGCGAACCGACGACCGCGATGCAAGGCCGCGCGCAAGCCTTTTTTAAATCGCCGCGAACGTATAAGGCGATCGGCGGGTCGTAAATTTCGCGCAACAGCGGCGGATAATCTTCATCTTCGAGCGTGATGACGACCGCGCCCAGTCGTTCCAACCGCTCGATCTCGGCGTTGGCTTTTTCGAGGATTTCAGAATCGTGTAGTTCCTGAACTGTCTTCGGCTTGAGCCCCTCTTTCTCGAGCGATAATCGCGGAGCGGCGAAGACCTGCGAGGGAGACCCGAAACGATCGATCAGTTGATTGGCCGTGCGAGGGCCTATTCCGCGAATCATGTTGAGCGCGATCCAATCGGCTAAATCAGCGCGCATCGTGCGTTACCTCCAAAGGCTGTCGGCGCGGCGGCGCGCCGATTAGAACCCGCGGATTATATGCTGGCGCCCCGGAAAATCCCATGTTTAACTCCGCTCAATGAAATTTTGTCCGGGGAATTTTCCGAACCGTTCATTTCCCGCCTGGATCGGTTTCCCCGCGCATAAGCAAGCGGCCGGCCGATGAGGCGTCCCTTGCCTATGCGCGCGGCGCCGTACCAGACTTAAACTCGCGCCCACCTTGAGCCTGCAAATCACACAGGCATAAAATGGATGAGTAGATCTCCAGCGGAGAAATTTCAATATGGACATACGCGAACCTTGGCGGTCGGATTCCGTCGAGCAAATGGCCAGGAAGCTTTTTACCAACCTCCATCAAACCATCCTCTCTCACGAATCCGGATCGTTGGCCGGGGCTGTCGAATCCGTCCATGACATGCGCGTCACAGTTCGCCGCCTCAGAGTCGCGCTGAGCAACTTCGCAGTCTGCGTGCCCAAAGAAGAACGAAAGAGATTACAATTGAGGTTGGAGAATCTCGCCGACGCGCTCGGCGGCGTGCGCGACATGGACGTGATGATCGCTGCGATGAAAACTTCGCCGACGCCTCTCTCCGTTCAGGAAAAGTCCGCCGTTTCAGCGCTGATCGGGCGATTGCGGGCCAGACGCAGGTCGCGATTGCGGGCGCTGATGAAATATCTTGGGGGCGAAGAGTATGTGAAATTCAAACGCGAGTCTCCATCCGACTGGATCAAGATGAATGGAACCTACAGGTCCAAGGAGCCAGATAAGTCCCTTTCGGGACGCTCCCAGACATCTCAGGAGGAGGAGCATGGCCAAGGCGCTTAAAATCAGAAAGATTTCTCCCGACGACCGGATGGAGAAGGCCGCCAGGCGAATTCTGCGGACGCGCGTCAAGGAGTTTTATTCATGCTGGCCCGATCCTGATCACTCACCCACCCTCGAAGAGCTTCACAATCTGCGAATATCGGGAAAGCGTCTGCGTTACACCGCCGAAAGCCTTTGCGAGCTCTATCCCGACAGGCTGGCGCTCTTGATTGACCTGCTCAAACGCAATCAGGATCTGCTCGGCGAGATTCAGGATTGTGTGACACAGCGAGGACTGATCGAAGACTATATAGCCCGGCTGCGCCGCCGGTCGCCTCAGAATGATCAGATAACGGCTCTCGAAAAGGTCGTGTCGGAGTACGAGCGGCGCCAATCAACGCTCTTTGCCCAATTCCACGAGACCTGGCGAGGGATGACGATGGATGAGTTCCGCGCGAGCTTGAGGGCGATGGTCTCGCGCGTCAAAAAAACAAAGGCGCCATTCTCTGTCGATCAGAGTGACGGCGACGGATCGACGCAGCGTCACGCGCGCGCGCGCGCGGCGGCGGAGTCATTCTCTGTTGATCAGACTGGCGACGAAGCCCGCGCCGAAGCCGTTGTCAATGTTGACGACGGCGACGTTCGAGGCGCAGGAGTTGAGCATTCCAAGTAACGCCGCGAGGCCATTGAAACTGGCGCCGTAGCCGACGCTGGTCGGCACGGCGATCACCGGCGCGCCGACCAGCCCGCCGACCACCGACGGCAGCGCCCCTTCCATTCCTGCCACACAGACTATCACCCGCGCGGATTGCAGAGCCTTCCGGCGGCTCAGAACGCGATGAATGCCCGCCACCCCAACGTCGAAGATTCTCTCGACCTGATTGCCCATTATCTCGGCGGTGACGGCGGCCTCGTCGGCCACGGCGATGTCTGATGTGCCCGCAGTGACTACCCCGATCAGGCCGCGCCCGCGCATCGTCCTGTCGCGCCGCACTGAAATCGCGCCGCAGGATTCGTGAAATTCGGCGTCCTCGGCGACGCCGCGGACTCGCTCGAATATCGCGCGACCCACGCGAGTGATGAGCAGATTCGACGAACGTTCAAGCAGCGACGAGGCGATGCCGATAATCTGCTCGGGCGTCTTCCCCGGCCCGAAGATGACTTCGGGGAAACCAACGCGGATCGCTCGATGATGATCGACCTGCGCGTACCCGAGGTCTTCATACGGCAGATGGCGCATCCGATCCAGCGCCTGATCAAGCTCGAGGCGGCCTTCCTTGAACTCCAGCAGTAATTCTTTCAATCGTTCCTGGTCCATAAAAATTTAGAAGAAGGATTCATCCAATAATCAAAGGCTTTATAGCGTTAGACAGCGATTTTGCAAAGTCATCAGGAAAATCTTCAACGGAACTATACATTGATCTGGATAGAGGCGACGAGTCAGTACCGCGAGCGGTAGCGAGCGGAGACTTCGCTAACGGCCGCTCGCTACCGCTCGCGGTACTGATTGCGTCTGAAGCGTTGCTTGACAAGTTTTCGCGACGGCCAATATAGTTTCCTATCAAGTTCATACGTATTGTCATCGTAATAGCGCGAAGTCAAATGAAATCAATCGTCGTCGGCATCACCGGAGCGAGCGGGTCGGTATACGGTCAGAGGCTGCTAGCGCGCCTCAATGCGAGTTCCGAAGTCTCCCGCATCGACCTCGTCATCTCGCAAGCCGGGGTGCGCGTCGTCAGTGAAGAGTTGGGGCTGAACGTGGCCGGGGCCGACCGCCGCGTCGTCCGCGAGTTGCTCGGCGAGGATTCCGAGAAGGTGATCGTCCATTCGGTTAACGACATCGGCGCTTCAATCGCCAGCGGCTCATGCTTGAGCGACGCGATGGTGATTGTCCCGTGCAGCATGGGCACGCTCGGCGCCATCGCCAACGGCGCTTCGCGTGACCTCGTCCACAGGGCCGCCGACGTGATTATCAAAGAGAGCCGCCTGCTCTTACTTGTGCCACGTGAAACGCCCCTTAATGTAATACATTTGGAAAACATGCTTAAACTGGCGCATTTAGGCGTCAGGATAATACCAGCAATGCCCGGGTTTTATCACCGTCCCAAGACGATTGACGACCTGGTCGAGCATTTCATTCATCGCCTGCTGGATCATCTCGGCGTTTCACACGAGCAACTGACCAGGTGGGAGGGGAGTAAGAAGACGGGGGGACGGGGGGACGGGGGGACTGGGCGAACAGAATAAGATTTCGCCCCGTCGCGTGAGTCCCCCGGTCGCCCCTTCTCATAGAGTTATGCTACGCAGTCTGAAAATCACACTCGAGATGATCAAGATCGAGCACACGATCTTCGCGTTGCCGTTCGCGTTTCTGGGCGCGCTCCTCGCGGCGAGAGGTCTACCTGGGTGGGACCGGGGTTTGTGGATCGTCGTGGCGATGGTCGGAGCGCGTTCGGCGGCGATGTCGTTCAATCGGCTTGTAGACCGCGAGTTCGACGCGGCCAACCCGAGGACGAAGATGCGGGCGATTCCCGCCGGACTGTTGAGCGCGCGTTTCGTCGCCGCCTTCACCGTCGCGTCGTCCGCGCTCTTCTTCATCGCGGCGTTCATGCTCAATCGGCTGACGCTGATCCTTTCGCCTGTGGCGCTTGGCTCGGTTCTGTTCTACTCGTATACGAAGCGGTTCACGTCATTGTCGCATCTGGTCCTGGGATGGTGCCTGTCCATTGCGCCGACGGGGGCCTGGATTGCGGTGCGTGGGGCGATTGATTCCCCGGCGCCGCTGTTGCTTTCACTGGCCGTGATGTTGTGGACAGCGGGCTTCGACATCATCTACGCCTGTCAGGATCGCGATTTCGACGCGCAGTCGGGCCTGCATTCGATCCCGCGAAGGTTCGGCCTCGCGAGGGCGCTGTGGATTTCGCGCGGGCTTCACGCGACAATGTTTGCGGCGTTGATCTGGGTTTACTTTCTGACGGGATTGCATTGGATCGGATTGCTGGGCATCATCGCTACGGCGGCGCTGCTTATCTACCAGCACAGGCTCGTGCGAGCCGATGACCTGTCGAGATTGAACATGGCGTTCTTCACTACAAACGCCTACGTCAGCGTGATCCTCTTCGTAACCATCGCGACCGACATCTTTTTGATCAAATGACGACAACGCCGAAAGATTTCGAAATCAGGCCGGCGACCGAGGACGACGCGCCGTTGATTCTGGCCTTCATAAAAAAGCTCGCAGTTTACGAAAAGCTGGCGCACAAAGTAACGGCCACCGAGGACATCTTGCGCGAAACGCTCTTCGGCGAGCGCCGCTACGCCGAGGTCATCATCGGCTACCACCTCGGCGAACCGGTCGGATTCGCGCTCTTCTTCCACAACTACTCGACCTTCCTGGGCAAGCCGGGCATCTACCTGGAAGACCTGTTTGTTGACGAGGAGCATCGCGGCAAGGGCTTTGGAAAGGCGCTGTTAGGGCGCCTCGCTAGACTGACGAAGGAGCGGAACTGCGGGCGGCTGGAATGGGCCGTGCTCAATTGGAATGAACCTTCCATCAATTTTTACAGGGCGCTCGGCGCCGCGCCGATGAACGACTGGACGGTCTTCCGCCTGACCGGCGACGCGCTGGACAAACTGGCGAATGAATGAAAGGTTTCAGGTGTCAGGTGTGAGGTGTCAGAGTTCTACCTGGAACCTCACACCTCACACCTGACACCTGACAGGAGAAACCGCAATGAACAACTTTCTACTCGACCCCGCGCTCATTCAGATCGCCGATAAGGTGATGGCTGACGAGCGATTGAGCTTTGAAGACGGAATGGCGCTTTACCGCAGCGACGACCTTCACGGCGTGGGACGTTTGGCCGACGTCGTCCGGCGGCGCAAAAATGGGCTGAAGACTTATTTCAACGTCAACCGCCATTTGAACCCGACCAATTATTGCTACGCCGATTGCAAGTTTTGCAGTTTCTTCGTCAAGCACAACCAGGAAGGCGGTTACACGCACAACATCGAAGAATGTCTGAAGATCGCGCGCGACGCCTGGGCCAAGGGCGCGACCGAGTTGCACATCGTAGGCGGATTGAACACGCGGCTGCCGTTCTCCTACTTCACCGACATGCTCTCGGAAATCAAGCGCGAGTTCCCTCAACTGCACCTGAAAGCCTTCACGATGGTCGAGCTGGATTTCTTCGCCAATTTTTACAAGATGAGCGACGAAGAGGTGATCGAGAAATTGAAGGCCGCCGGAATGGATTCCTGTCCGGGCGGCGGCGCGGAAGTCTTCGCCGAGGCGACGCGCGAAAAGATTTGTACGCACAAGACCGACGGCTACCGCTGGCTGGAAATGGCCGGCAAAGTTCACAATGCCGGTTTGAAAACCAACGCGACGATCTTATACGGCCACATCGAGACCGTCGAAGACCGCGTCGCTCATTTCGTTCTGTTGCGCGAGCAGCAGGATAAATCGGGCGGCTTTCAGTGCTTCATCCCGCTGGCGTTCTATCCGCCGGGCACGCAACTTGCGCATCTGCCCGGCCCATCGGCCATCGACAGTTTGAAGACCATAGCCGTCTCGCGACTGATGCTCGACAACATTGATCACATCAAAGCCTATTGGGTGATGCTCGGCAAGAAACTCGCCCAAACCGCATTGCATTTCGGCGCGAACGACCTGGACGGCACGATCACCGGCGGCGGCGAGTTGATGGAATCCTATCTGGTCGAAGCCAGGAACGACAACGAAGCGTCGAAAGAAGAGATCGTCAAACTCATTACCGAAGCCGGATTTGAAGCCGTCGAACGCGACACGCTTTATCACCCGCTACGCCAGTACGCGGCGGTATGAACCTTGTAACGAACCTGTCTAACAAAATCGTTGACCAACGCCGCCCTCTGGCGTAAATTTTCCGCAGCCACGCCGGTGGCGATCAGCGTTTGTTGAAAAAGTTGTTCCCAGCCGTTCCCTTTTTGGAGAACTCAGCCGCGCGCTTTCAGTCCGAGCGCGGACTGCTAAGGAGGCGCAAGATGCTCCCAAACGTCGCACGCATATTCGTCAGCTCGACATGGCTCGATTTGCAACCCGAGCGCCAGGCCGTGGAAGACGCCATCAACCGCATGAGCGGGGGTAAGTTCATCGGCATGGAATATTTCGGCAGCCGCCCGGAGACCACTGAGGGCGCCTCGCTCGATGAAGTAGACCGCGCCGACATATACGTTGGAATCATCGGCGGCCGCTACGGCTCCGGGATCACCGAGAA
>DATEMG010000150.1:0-8768 GCA_035275805.1 Blastocatellia bacterium | reverse complement strand
TGGAGGAAGCGGCGGTGGTCCTGGTTGGGGCGGCGGACCTGGAGGAGGCTGTGGCGGCGGAACCGGCCCAGGTCCGGGCGGCCCTGGCGGCGGTGGCGGCGGCGGCGGCGGTGGTGGTGGCGGCGGCGCGCAGAACCAGTTGCCCGGCACACCGACCGCATCCCAGCCTCGTTGCACCGCAATGTACTCTGGACTGCACAGACCAAATAAGTCTCGCGCGGCGAGCGCCGTCGCTACTCGCGCGCCCGGATAGTTGGTGCGAGGGCCCATGTAAGCGGTCAAAGCCCGGTACCAAATACTTCGCGCCTTCCCAATGCCGATCCCCGGTACAGGAATTGTCGGAATGTATTTGTTGTTGATCCAGGTATTGTTATGCGGGTGCAATCCGCCTTGCGTCAGTAGGAAGTAAAAGAGGTTGGCAATCCCACTATTGTAGTGAACGCCGCCGTTATCAAGGTTGGTGTTCCAGTAATCCGGGTACCAGTCTCGGGAGTAGATTCCTGTCCCCTGATTAAAATCGGCGCGGGGATTGAACATATAGCGCAGCGCATCGCCCGGGATGGCAGGCGTGTAAATCTTCGTCCCGAGCTTCCAATCTCCTTCAGGGCTTCCGGCCCAGAAACAAGCGGTCTCACCAAGGATGTCCGCCGTCGCTTCATTGAGTGCGCCGGATTGGCCGCTGTACACCAGCCCGGCCGAGTACTGGATCACGCCGTGAGTCAACTCGTGCGACGTGACGTCGAGCGCGGTGGCCCAGGGCAGCCACGTAACGCCTCCGTCACCGTCGCCGTAAATCATCTGGTTCCCGTTCCAGAAAGCGTTATTACCGGACACGCATTGCAAGGCTCCTGAAGGAGCCCGCGTCGGGAATCGTTTATGGACGGTCGAGACCAAAGGACCTCCACGATTGTTGTAAGAGTCGCGGTTGAAGACCGTCCGATAAAAATCGTAAGAAATGCCGGTGTTGTCGTAAGCGGCCTGCGCGATCTGATCCGCGGAAAATCCTCCCTCCTGGAACATAAAAAGTCCCGGCAGCGGGGAAGTACAGGAGTTCAGGCCGTGGAAAATGGCGCGGAATTTAACTCGATGGATTTGCGGATGACGTCCGAGCGTTGCGCCACTGATCGCATCCACGAATATATCTTCCAGCTCATCTCCCTCCTCGCCCTGGAATCCGACTCGAACCCGCCTCGCCAAACGACGGTCATTTCCCTCGGCGAAAACAAACAGGACCGGCTCATCACTTGCTTCGTAAATCTCGATCCCTTGTCCGCCTCTTTGTTCGACATCGGCGACGGCCCGCGACTCCGCCTCCTCCACGCTCAATTCGGGCGTGATTGAGAGTTGCAGATTTTGGACGAAGCGACCGTTGATCCCAGTCACTCTGTCGGACGTCATATGGACGATCAGTTCTCCGCCCAGCACATGAACGCCTTGATAGGTCTGTGTCATGCGGATGTGATCCGTCCCCAATTCGTCCGGCGGATCGTAGTCCGTGTTTTCGAAGTCATCATCAGGGCCGCGACCGAAAGCGGCGCCCTGGGCCCCCAATGCGGCTTGCGCGGCAATGACCGGGTCGGTGTCCTGGCGCAGACCGAGATCCCCTTCGAGCGATACGTTATCTGTAGGCGTCTGGTCAATTCCCGGCGACGGACTCGGAGTCGGCTGAACGACTGGAGTCGGCGCCGGAGTGGCGACTGGAGTCGGCGCCGGAGTGGCGACAGTACGTATGTCGGTTGATTGCCTTTCTTGTTGGCCTAGCCCGGACAACGGTGGAATTATCGCAAGTAAGATCGCAAGGATGCTTACTAGGACGATACTCTTTCTCATAGTTATATACCCCCTTGTGACGGCTTATGTGTTTTCAGTTGATGCTATTGTCTCTGGTAGCGGCGCGGCATCGCTTCCAAACGAAAGGGTCGCCGCGACCACTTCCGCATCATCCGAGGTTGAAGAGAGAATCCGGTGGAACTGTGGCAAATCGGAACTTTCGAGAAAATCGTCTGTAAACAGACTCCCGCCATTCTGCTTAACCATGCGTTCGCAGCAATTCTCTTTTTCCAAATATTATGGAAAACATCGTTAAGGCATTACGTGGTTGGTTGATGAGAGTCGCCGGAGAAAACTCTTTGCCGGGACGTTTGGCGGCGCAGTATTCGTTACTGATGTTATGCAGTGACTGGAATTTAAGCCCGGCCTGATTGGTGTTCAGCGAGTTTGATCGTCATTACGCCGCCAGCATACTTTTCTGCCGGCGCGACAGGCGGCAAAAGTAAATTCGATGATCGCTCTTTGGTACTATTGAAGTGCGTAGGTAGCTATTGTCAGCCGAATCCTGCGCTGTCAGCAAAATGCTGCGTCTCATTTCGATTTCTACCGCAACAACCTCAGGCTTTTCCGTTCTAGCGTGGGCCCCCGCGTGGTATGCAGATTGCCAATCGCAAGTTCGCGCGAGGATTATCGCGCCCGACGCCCTGTTCCCTGTCCTTAGCTCTTTCGCTCTCTCTCAACAATTTCGCTCTCTGTCAATAATGGCGCAACTCTGATTGCGTCATCACTAGTAAGAAAACTGCATCCGTTTCCACAACATTAGGAGGTTAAGTGATGAGACGATGTTTGAGGTTCTTTCCCATAATACTGGCCGCCCTGGTTTTAGCAGCCAGCGGTTCAACTCCGATCTTACGTAATGCAGGAGCTCAGCAGGACGGGGCGCAATTGAGCGCCGCTGCACAGCAGCAGATCAGCGCCCTGCTCCAGGAAAAACGGTCGCGTACAGCGGCGCAGAAAAAAATCAACCCGCAACTCCTCTATGCGATGAAAACGCAGCGCGGCGAGTCAATAACCGCCCGCGGTGAGGTCCGTGCCCTGAGTTCGGCAATGGACGTCGCTAAAATTGACGGGGACGGCAAGGTGTTAGTTGACATCAAATCCGTCGTCGGCAATGAGTTGCTCGAAACTATCAAGAATCTCGGCGGAGAGATCAGATACTCCTCGGAAAAGGCCGGGGCGATTCGCGCTCGCCTGCCGCTCGATTCATTGGAAAAACTGGCGGGCGACCCGGATGTTATGTCCATTAGCCCGGCAGCCATCGCATTTACTAACCGCCAGGCGCTCAGTTCCGGCAGGACCGGCCTGCAGGGAACGTCGGCGCCTATCGGGATGAACGGCGCGCGCCCCAGTTTCAATCAACGCGCGATGAACGTTCGCGCGGGACTTACGGAGGCGCTCGCGAAAGTCGGGAGCCTTGCGAACGCTCAGAACCCGGCGCCCCCTCTCTCGGAGGGCCAAAAGATTCGTTTGCGAGCGCAACAGCCGGCTGCGGAACCACCAGGCCCGGTGACTAACGCCGGGAACGTCACTTCACGGGGCGATACGGCCCACAACGCGAGGGCAGCTCGCAATTTCTTCGGCGTCAGTGGAGCGGGGGTCAGAATCGGCGTCCTCTCCGATGGCGTCAACTTTCTGGCGCAATCGGTAGCCTCCGGTAACTTGCCTGCGGACGTGACGGTATTGCCGGGACAGGGCGGCCCTCCCACCGGCGCCGAGGGTACGGCGATGCTGGAGATCGTCCACGACCTGGCGCCCGGCGCGAAGCTATTCTTCGCCACCGCCTTCAACAGCATTCAGAGTTTCGCCGATAACATCCGGGCGCTGCGCGCAGCGGGTTGCGACATTATCGTTGACGACGTCATTTACTTAGTCGAGTCGCCGTTCCATGACGACATCGTTTCGACCGCGGTAAATGATGTGACCGCGGACGGCGCGCTCTATTTCTCGTCGGCCGGAAACGAAGGCAATTTCAATGACGGGACGTCAGGAACATGGGAGGGAGACTTCAAAAATTCCCGCGTCACACTCCCCGGGCTCACAGGCGGCACGCTACACGACTTCGGCTCCGGGGTGATCTCGAACTTCATTGAAGTCGGCGGGTTTGTGGTGACTCTGCACTGGTCCGACCCGCTCAACGCGTCGGACAATGACTATGACCTTTTCGTCATGGACAACGCGCTGACCGCGGTGCTGGCCGCCTCGACCACCGTGCAAGACGGCGACGATCTTCCGGCCGAAATAACCTTCGCGCCTACCGGATCGCGCATTCTCATTTTCAAAGCGGATGGCGCGCAGCGACGCGCTCTACACTTGAACAATTTTCGTGGTGAGTTGGGGATCTCGACTACCGGCACGATTCGCGGCCACGCCGCCGCCGCCAACGCGTTCGCCGTCGCGGCGATTAACGTCGCGCTCGCGGGCAGCGGATCGTTCATCGGCGGCCCGACCAATCCCGTCGAGCTCTTCAGCGCCGACGGCAACCGCCGTATATTTTATAAATCCGACGGAACGCCTATCACGCCGGGCAACCTGTTGTTCAGCAACAATGGCGGCGAGGTCCGCAAGAAACCTGACCTGACCGCGGCCGACGGCGTCGGGACCAGCGTGCCAGGATTCACGACATTCTTCGGCACTTCGGCCGCCGCGCCGCACGCCGCCGCCATCGCCGCATTGCTCAAATCTGCCAGGCCGAGATTGACGCCGGAAAGGATTCGACGGGCGCTGACCAGAACGGCTCTCGACATCGAAGCGGTCGGTGTTGACCGCGACTCCGGGGCCGGCATAGTGGACGCGTTCGCCGCGCTGCAGTTTATCGATGCTGATCCCGCGCCGTTCCTCGAGGTCGGAACTGTGGCGACGACGGCGATCGGCGGCGACGGTGATAACTTCGTCGAACCGGGCGAGAGCGGCATGCTTACGGTCCCGCTGACCAACGTCGGTGGCGCGACGGCGCTCGGCGTCACTGCGACGCTAACGACCTCGACCCCGGGCGTCACAATCACATCCGCGACGTCGAATTATCCGAACATAGGCTCCAACGGCCAGAGCGCGAACAATGTAACTCCGTTCGCTTTCACTCTCGCCAACACCGCGCCCTGCGTCTTGGTGATCGACTTCAAGTTAACCGTCAACGTCGCGAACAGCAATGAGAGCCCGCAGACGCTCGCCTTCAAGGTTCAGACGGGAGAGGTGAATAGTACCGTCATCAGTTACACTGGGCCGCCAGTGCTGATCCCCCCCAATCTCGTCTCGACCGTCAACATCCCGATTGTGGTCAGCGGCCTTTCGGCTCCTATCGGTGACCTCAATTTCAGCTTTGACGGCAGCAGTTGCACGGACGCCCCTTTCGCGACGACAGTCGGTTTCGACCACACCTTTGTAGGTGATCTTATTGTTACGCTGACGTCGCCGCAGGGAACCACCGTCACGCTGATGAACCAGCCCGGGGGCTTTAATAACAATGGCCGCAACTTCTGCAATACCGTGCTCGACGATAGCGCTTTAGCCTTGATCCAAACCATCACGCCAGCCGGCGCGCCCTACACGGGATCGTTCAAGCCGGCCAGTCCGCTCGCGGCGTTCAACGGACAGAACGGAAACGGCACGTGGACATTGACTGTTACCGACGTCTTTCCGGCCGATGGCGGTAACGTACGCGCATTCTCGCTGACCTTTACAAACATCGTCTGTCCCGGCCCATAGGTGGTCGAAGAATAGGCAGGGAGAAAGGTAGACAAGGAGACAAGGGGAAGAGGGGGACAGGGAGATTTTTCCCTCCTCCCCCCTTGTATCCTAATCTCCCCGTCTCCTTGTCCCCTTGTCGCTCCTCCCCTTTTTTAGTTTTCTGTACGGAAAAATCGAAAAACTCCCGCTACCTTCCCCGCCTCTTCGTCACTCACCACTTGTAACTGACCTCTTCGCCGTACACTTCTTTAGCAAATGTCCAGCGCTGAGGAAACGATCTTCGTTTTTTGATTCAAGGTCGAATTCCGCATCGAAATATGCGGCGGATCGATCGCATCAGTAGCTTTTCTCCGAACGTTTTCCTCGCGGGCGGAGTAAATATGGTTAGCGGCGCGGATTGGCCGAGCAGATTTACGACTGCGGCTTATACGGCCTCACTCACATTCGCGCTACTCATACAACCAACGGCGCGGCGCGCGTAAGCGAGCGGCGCATCACGCGATGCGGCGATCGTTTGCCCAGGCCGTAGTGCGCCATTTGAAAGAATGAAAATCTCCCCTGGGCAGGTCGGGTAACGGCCCCCTTAAAGAATAAATATCGAGGCGTGAGTGTATGGCGCCTGGGAGCGCAGGCATCCTTGCCTGCTTGCTTTGGCTAGTCGGTCATTGCCGGAAACCAAGCAGGCAAGGATGGGCGGCGCTCCCAGGCGGGCGCGCCATTTTCCGAGGAGAGCTGGGTATGAAATTTCATTTTATCGCGAAGGCCGCGCTCGCTCTGAGCTTTCTCGCGGCGCCTTGTGTGGCTCAGACGCCCCGCGCCGCGCAGGATCATTTCAACCGTGGCGAATCGCTCTATCAGAAAGGGGATTTCGAGGGCGCGATCGCCGATTTTACCAAAGCCATTGAGATCAGCTCGCGACTGGACAATCGCGATTGGAAGGGCGATGCGGGTTTCGCCGGCGCGAGGGCGAATTTCGACAAGGTCAGAGTGCTCGACCCGCTGGCAGCGGCGGCTTACGCAAATCGCGGGCTGGCGCGTTATCAACTCCGCGATTACGAGGGCGCGATCGCCGACTGTGATCGCGCCCTCGCGATCAATCCGCGTCTCTCCATGGCCTACAACAATCGCGGCATCGCGCGCTACATCATGAAGGATTACGACCGCGCTCTTGTAGATCTCGACCGCGCGATCGCGATCAATCCGCGCGACGCCGATACTTACAACAATCGCGGGAACATTTATATGGATAAAGAAGATATTGATCGCGCCCTTGCCGATTTTGACCGGGCCGTCGCGCTCGATCCGCGCCGCAAGGAGATCTTTTTCAATCGTGGCTTTGCCCGGCGCAGGAAAGGAGACCACGATGGCGCGTTGAAAGATTTCGACAAGGCCCTCGCGCTCGATCCGCGCTTCGCTTCTGGCCGCTACGGACGCGCGGTGGTGATGTCCGACAAGAATGAATTGGATCGCGCACTCAAGGAATTCAATCGCGCAATCGAACTCGACCCGCGATACGCCCTGGCTTACGGAAACCGCGGGCTGTCTTTGCTGCGCCTGGGCAAGGACGCCGAAGCCGAAAAAGATTTCGAGCGAGCCGTCGCGCTCAGCCCTGATTTGAAGGCGGAACTGGAGTCGTGCGTCGAGAAAATCAAGAAATGGAGACAAACGAAACGCTGAATCGAAAATTAGCCGCGCTTGCGTCAAAGTAGCAGGGAGACTATATTACGCCGCGTAGTTTGCCTTTCGGGGCAATGACCAGTCGCGATACCCCCCTCAAAAAAAAATAGCGTAATCCCCCATCGTATATTTACGCAAAGGAGGCTTACGCTGTGCAAAACCGAATTCTGATTGTCGTTATTACTCTTGCTCCATTTCTCACGGCTTGTATGACAAGCTCTCGAAGAGATACAACCGTGCCGACGCCGACGCCCGCGCCGGCGCGCCGCGAAGACGCATTAGTGACGAACATCGGCGGGCCTACCGCTATCGCCTTTACGCCCGACGGGAGGTTATTGATTACAACACAGGGCGGGCAATTGCGCGTATACCAGAACGGAAATCTGCTGGGCGCGCCTGCGCTCGACTTGAGCAGCCGTGTTTGCGCAAACAGCGAACGCGGGCTGCTTGGCGTCGCCGTAGACCCGGATTTTACGAACAACAGGTTCATCTACCTCTACTACACCTTCAATAAGTTCTCGACTTGTCCGACCGGACAACCGACCAATGCGCTTAACCCGGTCAACCGGGTCGCCCGATTCATCCTCGGCAGCGACAACATCGTCGTCCCTGGGAGCGAGATCATACTCATTGATAATATTCACTCGGCGAACGGCAACCACAATGGAGGCGATCTGCAATTCGGCAGGGACGGATTCCTTTACGTTGGCGTCGGCGACGGCGGCGCTGACTACGCAGGCGACAGCGGGGGGGCCGGGGCGAACGACGCGGCGCGCGACATGCACGTACTACTCGGCAAGATCCTGCGCATCACGCGCGACGGCGACATTCCACCGACTAATCCTTTCCAGGGGCCGAACAGCGCGCGATGCAACACGGCCGGTATAACGATTGCGGGCAATTGGTGCCAGGAGACTTTCGCCTGGGGCTTGCGCAATCCGTTTCGCCTCGCTTTCGACCCGAACGCCGCCGTAACCAGGTTCTTCATCAACGACGTCGGCCAAGGCGCCTGGGAAGAGATTGATGAGGGAAATCCGGGGGCCGATTACGGCTGGAATATTCGCGAAGGCCCTTGCGCCAATGGCTCGACGACTAACTGCGGCCCGCAGCCTGCCGGGTTGACCAACCCGGTCTTCGCGTATCAACACACCAGCGATTGCAGCGCAAGCGCAGTCAGGGGCAATTCGATCACCGGCGGCGCGTTCGTGCCGAGGGGCGTCTGGCCGCCTCAATTCGAAGGCGCCTATCTATTCGGCGAGTTCGTGTGCGGAAAGATATTTCAACTCTCTCCGAACGGCAGCAACGGTTTTACGGCGAGCGAATTCGTGACAGGTCTGGGTAATGGCAGCGCCGTCACTCTGATCTTCGGCCCTCATCAGAACACGCAGGCGCTTTATTACACCAGCTTTGCGGGCGGCGGCCAGGTGCGCCGCATAAGCTTTGTGGCCAATTAGATCGGATTGCAAATAGGTGTAAGGCGTACTGAAATGCGCGTACGGGTCAGTACCGCGAGCGGGAGCGAGCGTGACTCAAGGTGAAGTCCGCTCGCTCCCGCTCGCGGTACTGATCCGGCCAGC
>DATEMG010000149.1:0-3352 GCA_035275805.1 Blastocatellia bacterium | reverse complement strand
CCGCAGTCATGGTCGCCGGTACGCTCTGCGACACAAATGCGGCATTGTTACCGCTCTGCATGGCCCGCCGGATGCCAAGAGATGTCAACGCGGCGGCGCTCGACGCCAGCAGCGCAACTACTAAAAGGGCGCGCTTGCTATGCCATAGCTTGAGGAGGGCGCGATTGCCGAGCAAATGCGTTTTGAAAGTACGCCGTTTGTTTTCCTTGGCGTTGGGCTTGCTCAACGTATTGCTGTTTGAAACCCAGGAACTGAGCCTGGAAGCGACGGACTTGACCTTACGTGGGGTGAACCGGGCAAACATGCGTTTCTCCTGTTGAGACGCTCTCATGGCGGTTGTCGCCAGCGATGCGCCAGATATCCGAGATGAGTGGGTTTTGCAAAGAAGATGATGTGAGCGGGCAACGTCCTTAGTAGCCTCGAGACCGGAAGCCTTGCCCATACTCAAACTGCCTCTCTGAGAACTGATGTAAAAATCGGAAAAGTATTTCAGGCTCGACCTGGTCCATTTTCAGGGCAAGAAAGGCCCCCACACTTTGGCGCGTGTAAGTCCTTCCTCTATAGGAGTCGAGTCGGAGCATATGTCGAAAAGCTTTTCCACATAGATCTCCGAAAATCGGTCAAAACATGTCGAAAAAATTTCGCGCTCAAGATTTTTTTTGGGAAGGTCTCGATGGCAGGCTGTTTTCAGACTGAGGCGACTATAAGCCCTTTATTGATCTTACCAAACAGCGGGCCTCGGCTTTTGCTTCTCCATGATCTTCCTTCATGGTCTTTTCCTTCATGGTGATTCGGCTCGCGCTGCGTGAGGGATCACAGCTATTCGGGTGGCTAATCCGAATGTTGCGAGCTGAACTTTAGTGCGTGTATAGTGCGTGAGCGCCGTCACGACACGTAAAAATATGTCAAACTAATTCAATGTAACTTGCAACTAAATCAAGCTCTTCGCAGCTAGCTAAAATGTTATCCGTCAACTACAAACTGATCACCGAGGCTGGCGAGTTGGCGCAGGCGGCGAATGACCTGCGCGGCGAGCAGGTGATCGGGTTCGACACCGAAACGACGGGACTCGATCCGCACACGTCGAAACTGCGCCTGATCCAACTCGCCACGCCGCGAGCCAGCTTTATCATCGATTGCTTTCGAATATCACGCGACCAACTCAAACCAATCCTCGACATCCTCGCCGCGCCGCAGCCGGTCAAGATCGCGCACAACGCGAAGTTCGACGCCAAATTCCTGATGCGCCACTGCGGCGTGCGGCTCGGCGCCATCTTCGACACCTACCTGGCCAGCAATCTCGCCAGCGCCGGCGACGAGAATGACCGGCACAGTCTGGAAGCCGCTGTCATTCGCTACCTCGACCTGCAACTGGACAAGGCCGCGCAAACGAGTGACTGGTCGCGCGAGTTGAGTGAGTACCAGCTCGAATACGCGGCGCGCGACGCCCAGGTCTTATTGCCCCTGCATGATCGGATGCTGGAAAAGTTGCGGGAGATGGACCTGCTCGTGGCCGCCGATCTCGAATTCGATTGTGTGCTCTCGATAGCTGCGCTGGAACTGGCGGGCATTTACCTTGACGCCGAACGTTGGCGCGCCCTGATCGGGCGCATCCGGATCGAACATGACCGGGTCGCAGACGAATTGCATCGGGAGCTCGGTCCCGCTTCGGCGCAGATGAGCCTCTTCGGCCGTGCGGCCGAGCGTGTCAACCTGGACAGCCCCGCGCAGGTCAAAGCGGCGCTTCAGCGAATCGGCATCGTGGTCGAAGACACGCGCGAATGGACGCTGCAAAAACTCGCGCATCAATTCCCGATACTGGAAAAACTGCTCGAATATCGCGGCCTCAGCAAAAGCCTCTCGTCTTATGGCGAAGGCGTACTCGATTACATCAACCCGGCGACTGGGCGCATTCATGCCGATTTCAGGCAGATCGGCACGCCCACGGGGCGCATCACCACGTCGTCGCCCAGCCTGCAGCAGATTCCGCACACCACCGAGTACCGTTCATGCTTCCGCCCACCGGCGGGACGTAAATTTGTAGTCAGCGATTATTCCCAGATAGAGATGCGCATCCTGGCCGATTTCGCGCGCGACGAAGCGCTGCTCGAGGCCTTCGATTCGGGCGCCGATCTGCATCGGATGACCGCCTCGCAGATGTTCGGCGTCCCGCTCGATCAGGTCACGCCGCGGCAGCGCGAGAGCGCCAAGGGGTTGAATTACGGCCTGGTTTACGGGATGGGCGCCGAGGGCCTGGCCGCCCGCATCGAATCGAGCGTCAAGGAGGCCGAGATTCTGATTGAACGCTACTTCACGGCCTATTCCGGCGTCGGGCGCTGGTTGAATGAGGCCGCCGAAAAGGCCGTCCGCGAACGCCGCGCCCGCACGGCTTCGGGCAGATTGTGGATTTTCCGCCTTGACCCGAATGACCGCTCGCAGCTCGGCGCGCTCAAACGCGTCGGCAAAAACGCCCCGATTCAGGGTACAGCATCGGACATCTTCAAACGCGCGATGACTTTACTCGATCGGGCGCTGCTCAGCCGCGACGCGCAAATCGTCAACTTGATTCACGACGAAATCGTCGTCGAATGCGAAGAATCAATTGCCGAAGAGGTCAAACAGGTCGTCATCAGTAAGATGATCGAAGGGGCCAAAGAATTTCTGCCGCGCGTGCCGGTCGAGGTCGAGGCAGTGATCTCAGACGCCTGGCTGAAGAAATAAGCGACGGGGAGACGAGGAGACTGGGCGACGGGGCGACGGGGCGACAGAGGGAAAAGAGAATCAGCGTCCGAGTGTCATTTCCTCGCCACGTCGCCATGTCGCCCCATCGCACCATCTCTCCGACTTTATCTTGGTGGTATTGAATAGGTCACCGTCGCATGCGCGACCGGCTCGTCATCCCCGTCTGAAAACATCGTGACTGATCCTACTGCCAGCCGCCGGCCCAGTTTGAGCATTTCCGCCTTAGCGATGACGTCAACCGGCGCGGGCTTACGCAGAAAGTTGATGTTGAGGTTGGTCGTCACCGCGAGAGGGACGGGTCCGATCATCGCCATCAGCAGCGAATACATGGCGCTGTCGGCCAGCGCCATCAGCGCCGGGCCTGAGATCGTCCCTCCTGGGCGCAAATGAAGCTCATGGTAGAGCAGGCGCACCCGAACGCTGCCCTCCACGACCTCTTCGATTTTGAAGCGAAAACGGTCCCGCTGCGGAAAAACAGCGGCGTAAAAAGCCTCGATCTCTTCGACAGTCATCTTCGGCATAATTTATTGGGAGTGGGGAATGGGGAGTGGGAGTAGGGAGTGGGGAGTGGGAGTAGGGAGTGGGGAGTGGGGAGTGGGGAGTGGGGAGT
>DATEMG010000148.1:0-4822 GCA_035275805.1 Blastocatellia bacterium | reverse complement strand
ACTCCCCACTCCCCACTCCCCACTCCCTTCTACTTGACTTTGAGGATGAGGAGGGTGAGATCGTCCTCCTGCTCAGCCTCGGCGGTCCAATCTTCGACGGCCCGCAATATGCGGCTCTCGATCCCGGCGGCCGGTAATCCGGCGTTTTCCAACAGGAGTTCAACCAGGCGGTCCTCGCCGAACTCTTCGCCGAGGGGGCTTCGCGCTTCGATCACTCCGTCGGTGAAGGTGACGAGCGTGTCGCCGCTCCGCAGCTCTATCTCCCCCTCTTCGAATTCCGTGTCACAGAAAAGGCCCAGCACGGTCCCGCCGACGTCGAGCCTCCTGACGCGCCCCGCCTCGCTCCCGCCGTCGCTGAGCAGCAGCGGCGGATTGTGGCCGGCGTTCGTATATCGGAGCGTCGAACGTCGCTCGTCGAACTCGGCGTAGAAGAGGGTAATAAAGCTCGCGTCCATCATCGAGCCGGCGACCTGTTGATTGACGCGCTCGACGACACGCCGCGCCGGACTGTCGCCTTTTACCAGGGGTAGGACGCCGTTCTTGTATGTGTCGCGCCGAGCCTGGGCCTGGCCACGCAGATTGGCCTGCAGATTGGCCATCATCAGAGCCGCCGAGACTCCCTTGCCGCAAACGTCCGCGACCACGACTCCGATCACTCCCGGCGCGATGTCGAGCAGGTCGTAATAATCGCCGCTCACCGAGCGCGCGGGGATGCAGACCCCCTTCGCGATGTCCAGCCTTTCGGAATTCGGGATCGAGCGCGGGAAGAGGCGCGATTGGACGGCGGCGGCGATCTTCATTTCCTGATCGAGCCGCTGTTTTTCGGCCGAGACACGTAGCAATTCGCGGACGGAGCCCGTCATGCGGTTGAACGACTTGGTCAGCCCGGCGAGTTGATCGCGCCCGGTGATCGGGATCTCGTGGTCAAAGTCGCCGGCCTCGACCTTCATCGTCCCCTCGTAAAGATGGTGAACCGCTCCGGTGATCGAGCTGGTGAGGACGACGGCGTAGAAGACGGCGGCCAGCGTGATGAGCAGAAAGAAGACGACCAGGAGCGCCAATCCGAACACGACGGCGCTGCCGATGGCGCTGCCCGATTTGAACTGTTGAATGCGTTGATAGATGCGCGCGGGCTGTATGAAGGACGGATCGATTCTGAGCGCCTCGTTCTGCCTGCTCTCTCCCGTTCGCCACTCTGTGACCGGTTTGAAGATCGGCCAGCCGCCTCCCTGAAACCCGCCGGCCCTTTCCGCGCTCTCCATATCGGGCTGCGGCCCGCTCGGAGTCATGATCAGTGGAAAATTCGCCGTCGCCGGCTTCACGTCCAGGTCGGTCGTGTGACTGAGATGTGCGCACAGGTTCTCGCTGATTGGATAGCTGAGTTGGAAGATGGCCGCGGGCCGTCGGTCCAACTTGATGACGTGTACCGCGTGAACGCGGCGGCGCGAGAGCCGGTCACCCTCGACCACCAGGCCGTGAAATTCCCGATCGCCGTCAAGGCGCGACAGTAGCCATTGAGGAGCCGGAGAAGTCGGAGCCGGAGGAGGCGGGTCATCGCCGGCCGCGCCGTTCATCACGGTTTCAAAAGCCGGGCCGCTGGCTGTGACATTTAATTCATTCTCGCCGGCGCCGCCGGCCCCATTGACCCCGCCCGCGCCATTGCTCTGGCGGACGATGAGCGTCACGTCCGGAAAGATCGGCGCCAGCGAATCGGCCCGCTCTTGCAATCGCCGCCGCAACCGCTCCGCGCCAAAACTCTCGGCGTCGAGACGGCTCAGATTATGGCCGATCGCCCGGGCCGCGGTCTGGGATTGTTCGAAATAACCGTCGAGCTGCCTTCCGACCAGATTCACGCTCGATTGCGCCAGCACCGCCAGCAATACCAGCGCCAGTAGCGCCACCATCAACAACAACGGCAGCGCGCCGACCAGCAGGTAGGTAACGATCAAACGCCTGCGCACCCGCCACAACAGGTTTCCCGCGACCCAACGCGCGCCTCTGATAAAAAAATAGGCGAACGGAATAAAGGCGATCGCCGAAGCGACGTCGACGACGGTTTTGAGCGACCGGCTGCCGAATAGCGTCTCGCCTTCGACGAAGACCCAGTTGAAGAACCAGACGACGACGCCCGCCAGCATGAACCGGCCCGTCCACGTGATCGGCGCCAGGCTCTTGACCAGCTCTGCGAGCGGGAATTTTGATTTGTGGGAGCGCGACATACTGCTTTCTATCAGCCACAGAGCCAAAGAGACAGGGCGACTGGGCGACTCACGCGACTGGGCGGAAAATCCCCCCCGTCCCCCCGTCGCCCCGTCGCCCTGTCTCTCCTTCCTGCCGTGTCTCTGTGGCTAATCATCAATTCGCTTCGACCTCAAACTTCGGATAGAGCGCGTCAATCACCGCGCGGTGCTTATCCTCGACGAATTTGCGACGCACCTTGAGCGTGGGGGTGAGTTCCCCGCTCTCGACCGAGAAATCCTGGTCGAGTAGCGCGATTTTCTTGATCTTCTCGTGTGGCGCGAGACCTCGTGTCACTTCGTCGACTTTCTTCTTGAAGTACTCGACGATCCGCGGATTGCGCGCCAGTTCAGCGTTGTCTTTGGTTTCGACGCCGAGCGATTTCGCATACGACTGCAGGGCGTCGAAGGACGGAACGATCAGCGCCGAGGGAAATTTTCTGGCGTTGCCGATAACTATGGCCTGCTCGACCATCGGGATCGCGCGGATCATGTTCTCGATCGGCTGCGGCGCGATGTATTTGCCCAGACTGGTCTTGATCAGGTCTTTCTTGCGGTCGGTGATGCGTATGTAGCCGTCGGCGTCTATGGTCCCGATGTCGCCGGTGTGAAACCAGACGCCGTCAGGGCGCCGCTGCAAGACTCGCTCGGTCTCCTCGGCCATTTGATAATAGCCCTGCATGACGTTGTCGCCCTGAACCAGCAGTTCTCCGTCTTCGGCGACACGGACTTTGACCCCCGGAATCGGCTGGCCGATCGTGCCGATGCGGTTAGCCTCGGGGCGGTTGAATGAGACCACCGGAGAGGTTTCGGTCAAACCGTAGCCCTGCAGGATCGTGATGCCGGCCCCTGCGAAGATGTAGGCCAGCTCAGGCGGCAGGGCCGCGCCGCCCGAAACGAAGAAGCGCAATCTTCCGCCGACGGCGTTGCGCCATTTCGTGAAGACCAGCCTGTCGAGCGCCTTCAGTTCAAGCGAGAGCCTTATAGGAACTCTCTCGCCCTTGTCCTTGAGCACGGCCACCTCGCGCCCGACCTCCACGGCGCGGTGAAATATCTTCTGTTTCATCGGCGACTGTTCGGCGGCGCGCTTGTTGATCGTGGCGTAGATCTTCTCGAAGAGGCGGGGCACGGCGGTGACGACCGTCGGGCGGACCTCTTTGATGTCTTCGGCCACGGTCTCGACTCCGCGCGCGAAATTGATCTGCACGCCGAAGCTCATGTAGATGTAAAGCACCGTGCGCTCGAAGACGTGAGAGAGCGGCAGGAAGCTGAGCGCCGTATCGTCGGGCCGCAGGTCGAAGACCTCGCCGGAGCTGAGCGCGTTCGAGACCAGGTTGTGGTGCGTGAGCATCACGCCTTTCGGCTCGCCCGTCGTGCCGGAGGTGTATATGATCGTTGCGAGGTCGTCGGGTTGAGGTTGCGCCGAAAGCTGGTCGTAAAGCTGGGATTTCCGCGAGCCTTCCTCCCGCCCGATCTTCTCCAACTCGGCAAGGATCGTCATGGCGGCGTCTTTCTTTTCTTCCTTCCCGTCCCTCGACGCCTCGAACATGATCAATCGCGGACGCTCTTTACTTTTAAGCGCGTCAAGCGCCGGCTGGATGCGGCGAAGTTGTTTGGCGTTCGAGAGGAAGAGTACACGCGCGCCGCTGTTCCGCAGGATGAATCCGACCTGGTCTACGGCCTGGGTGGGATATATGGGCACGTTGATCGCCCCATTGGCCAGAATCGCATAATCGGTAATGCTCCACTCGGGACTGCTTTCGGCCAGCAGCGCCAGCCGGTCTCCCGCGCGAACCCCGATACCATGAAGGGCGAGGGCCAGATTTCGCACCCGCTCATCCAATTGCGCGCCCGTGATGTCTTGCCACCGCCTGTCGCGCTTGTAACGCATCACGACCTGATTGGCGTGTTCGCGCATTGCCTGGTTGAAAAGCTCGTTGATGGTCTGAGGAGGTGTTCCAGCATTCATCTTTTCATCCGCATTGTTGTCAGCCCGAATAGTTGGATTGCAAAGCCGTCGCCGGTTGTGAATGACGCGGATCGAACCGCGCCGGGCAGCGCGCGTGGGATCATCAAGCTATTTCATTGATTTGTCAATTTTTGAGCTGCGCCTGCCGCCTCGCGTATTCTCAAAGGATTTTGGCGTCGCGCACAGGTTTTCTCCTACCTTCTATGCATCTGAGAGCGCTCCAAGCAAAAATCAGTCCAGAATTCGTCCGGCAGGCGCGCCAAACCCGCTAACGCCTTGACACTAAATGCTGTTTTTCTTATCCTCTGCGTTCGCGTTTTTCACGCTTTAATACGGAGTTCACGTCTATGGCAACCTACTTTCCCAGTGGCAAGGGTTTGGAACAACATCGGCAGTGGCATATCATTGACGCCGACGGATTGACCGTCGGGCGTTTGGCGAGCGAAGTCGCGCGCATTCTCATGGGCAAACACAAGCCGACCTACACTCCCTTCCTCGATACGGGCGATCATGTGATCGTCATCAATGCCGAAAAAGTCCAGCTCACCGGCCGGAAGAATGAGACCAAAGTGTATCGCCATTTCACCGGGTATCCCGGCGGATTGGTGGAAACCAA
>DATEMG010000147.1:0-2581 GCA_035275805.1 Blastocatellia bacterium | reverse complement strand
TGAAATCCCGCCGAAAGGCAAAGAACCTGTAGTCAGATTCGAGACTGCCATGTCGAATTACTTCGAGACGATTGGCATCCCGCTCATCAAAGGCCGTGTCTTCGACGACCGGGATCAACTCAACACCCAGCGCGTCTTCCTCATCAATCAAACCATGGCGCGCCGTTTCTGGCCCGATCAGGACCCCATCGGCAAACAGATCAAGATCGCCGATGACGGCGCGACGGGCGTGGTCATCGGCGTCGTCGGCGACGCGAAACAATACTTCCTGGAAGAAGAGGCGCAGCCGCAGATGTATGACCCTTACAGCCAGTCGCCGGGCATCTTCGCCACGGTCGCCGCCCGCACAACGGTCGAGCCGATGAGTCTTGCCGAACCCGTTCGTCAGGCAGTTTGGAAGGTGGACGGCGATCAGCCGATGTGGAAAATTCGCACGTTGGAATCTCTAATTGATCGCCGCGTGGCCGACAAACGATTTCTGATGGTGTTGATGGGCGTCTTTGCGGCGCTGGCTCTGGCGTTGACTGTCATCGGCTTGTACGGCGTGATGTCTTACGCCGTCAGCCAGCGCACCCAGGAGATCGGCGTTCGGATGGCGCTTGGCGCGGGGGCGCGCAACATCCAAAGCATGGTCCTGCGGCAAGGCATGACTCTGGTGGTGATCGGCGTCGCCTTCGGTCTGGCGGCGTCGTGGTTGCTGACACGGCTGATGGCGAACCTGCTCTTCGGTGTGAGCGCGACCGATCCGCTGACGTTCGTTTCAATCTCGTCGCTGCTGACAATCGTCGCCCTGCTGGCCTGCTGGATTCCGGCTCGGCGGGCGATGAAGGTGGACCCGATCATCGCTCTGAGATATGAGTAGTTCAGACGGGACACACAGGATTTTTCAGGATCCAGGCCGAGGCGTCAAATCCTGAAAAATCCTGTGTGTCCTGTCTATTTTCCGAGGGTTTGTGGCCATGAAAAAAAGAGAAGCTCAAATGACCAACGAATGTTGCAAACATCAATGCCGGCGCGGCGCTCAAGCCGCGCGTCTGGCCGTCAGGCGGGCGCTTTTAGCGATACTCGGCGCCTCGCTGTTGGCGGCGCTGCAGCCAATCGAGGCTTGGTGTCAGAAGTCGCGTCCGGCCAACCGCGCGCCGCGGGCAGACGCCAGGCCGGCTCCGTCAAAAGATTGGCTTCAGTGGGGAGGGCCGCGACGCGATTTCGTTACGACTTCCACCGGACTCCCTAGCTTGTGGCCGGCCAACGGGCCGCAAAAGCTTTGGAGCCGCACGCTAGGCGACGGCTATTCGGGGATCGCAGTCGAAGGGACGACGCTCTACACCGCATACAGGCGAGGTTCACAGGATGTCATCACGGCGCTAGACGCGCGCACGGGGAAGACCTTGTGGGAGTACGCCTACGAGGCCACGTTTAAGAACGCATACTCCGAAGCGGTCGGGCCGGGGCCGTATGCGATGCCGCAGGTCATCGGAGACCGGTTGGTTACGGCCAGTGGAATCGGCCAGATCAATTCCCTCGACAAGAAGACGGGACGGCCAGTCTGGTCTCACGATGTTTACAGGGAGTTCGGCGGAACGCGCCTGGAATTCGGCTATTCCTGCCAGGCGCTGCCCTACAAGGACAGTTTGGTATTGTTGACGGGCGGTCGCGACGCCGCGGCGCTGGCCCTGCGGCAGAGCGACGGCGCGGTCCTCTGGAAGAATATGAGTTTCAGGAACGCTCATTCATCGCCCGTGTTGATAGAGGTGGACGGCCAACCGCAAGTCGTCGCACTGATGGCCTCCGAGGTGATCGGCTTCAGCCCGGATACTGGCGAATTGCTCTGGCAGCATAGTCATCCCACAGAGAACGGGCTGGCGATCAGTACGCCGATATGGGCTCCAGGAAATCTGCTGTTCATTTCATCTGCTTACAACGGCGGGAGTCGCGCGCTCGAGCTGCATCAATCAGGCGGAAAAACAACGGTCAAAGAGCTGTGGCACAACCGGCGTCTCCAATCACATTTCGGAACGGCGATCCGGCATGGCGATTACGTGTACCTTTCCAGCGGCCACAACGGTCCGGCGTTTATGACATGCGTGAATCTGCGCAGCGGCGAGGTGGCCTGGCAGCAACGAGGCTTTGCGAAAGCGCAGCTTCTTGGAGCGGACGATAAATTGATTCTGCTCGACGAGGACGGGACCCTGGCCCTGATAGAGGCCACGCCGAAGGAGTTCCGCGTGCTCGCCAAGATGCCTCTTCTTCAACATTTGTCCTGGACGGCCCCCACCCTTTCCGGCGCGAATCTTTATTTGCGAGACCGCCAGGTTCTGATAGCGCTGGATTTGGTTGCGAAGTAGGGCGTGGCGCCATTTAAAATGGGTTGGTGATTTAGACCGGCCATCAATTGGATGTACGGGATTGCTTACAATAGCCGTGCTCGAAATCGCGAAGCGTATGGAGTGTGGCGAGTCCTGATACTGCTGGCAAACTCAGAAAGTGAGCCTCTCGGCTCTTAGCTCCGTAGGAGCGCGATGTTTATAGAACTCGGCTGGCAATTCTTCCCAGCTCCGTAGGAGCGACATCCGGCGCATGT
>DATEMG010000146.1:0-5562 GCA_035275805.1 Blastocatellia bacterium | reverse complement strand
AGGAGGAACCATGCCACCCGCTGCCCGCAAGAGCATAAGCTATGCGCTGCTGATATCGCTCACGCTGGCCTGCCTTCTTACCGTCGGTTCAGCGCAAGGCCTGACCGGCCAAATCTCCGGTTCGCTCGCCGATTCCCAGGGCGGCGTCGTGTCGAACGCCAGAGTCGAAGTGATCAACGAGGAGACGGCGCAGTCGCGCGCCGTCACTTCAGACGTAGAGGGGAACTTCGTCGTAACACAACTCCTGCCCGGAACCTATTCGCTGGTTGTGACGGCCGGCGGCTTCAAGAGGTTCGAACAGAAAGGGATCATCCTGGCCGCCAACGAGCGCTTTGTCGTGCGCAAGGTAACGCTCGAAGTCGGCGATGTGAACCAGACCGTCACGGTCACGGCCGAGGCGCCCAACGTGCAGACGGAAAGCGCCGAACGCGGGGGACTGATCAGCGAGGAGCAGATTCAAAACATCGCGCTCAAAGGGCGCGATTACATGGGCTTGGTGCGACTACTGCCCGGCGTGGTTGACACGGCAAACCGCGAGGCGCCCGGCTGGAACAACCTGGTCGGCGTCACCGTCAACGGCAGTCGCGGCGGCACGCTCAACCTGACGCTGGACGGCGTGTCGAGCCTCGACACCGGCTCGCAACTCGGGCCGTACCTCGCGCCGGGACTCGACGCCATCGGCGAGATCAAAGTCCTGTTGACCAACTATCAGGCCGAATACGGGCGCAGCTCCGGCGGCACGATCAACGTGGTCATCAAGAACGGCACGCGCGACTTCCACGGCGGCGGCTTCTATTTCAAACGCCACGAACAGTTCAACGCCAACGGCTATTTCAACAATCTCGACAACCTGGAGAAGCCGCGGTACCGGTTTAATTACTGGGGTGGCAATATCGGCGGGCCGGTGATCATTCCGGGGACCGGCTTCAACAAAAACCGCGACAAGCTTTTCTTCTTCTGGTCGCAGGAGTATCTGCCACGCATCTATCCGACGCGCATCGGAACTTTGACATTTCCGACCCAGGCCGAACGCAATGGCGATTTCTCGAGTAGTTCGGCTGTGATCCGCGACCCGCTCACGGGGCAGCAGTTCCGCGACCCCTCGCGCGCGACCGCCAGCAACCCGCAGGGGCTGAACATCATTCCGCTCAACCGGATTGACTCCAACGGGCAGAAACTACTCAACATCTTCCCGCTGCCCAACAGAGCGAGCAGCAATTTCAACACCGCCTTCCAAAGCTCGGTCGACCAGCCGCGCCGCGAGGAGCTTTTGCGCGTGGACTGGAACATCGGCTCGAAGACGACCTTCTACGCGCGCGGCATCCAGAATTATGAGGCGTTCAAGGGCGATTTCAATTTCGTACTCGCTTCGAATATCTGGCCGCAATTCCCGATCAAGTATCAGATCGAGAGCCGCGGTCTGGTGAGCACGCTGATTCACACCTTCAACCCGACGCTGACCAATGAGCTGACCTTCGGCGTCAACCGCGCGCTGCAGACGGTCAGTCCGCTCAATCAGGCCGGTCTCGACAAAAACAACCGAGGCAAGCTTGGCCTGACGCTGCCGCAACTTAATCCGGCGATCAACCCGTTGAACCTGGTTCCAAACGCCACATTCAACGGCGTCATCCAGAGCGCGCCGCAGCTCAACATCGAGCAGCGCTTTCCATTCTTCGGGACAAACAACATCTGGAACTTGTCGGACAACGTCTCGAAGATCTGGGGCTCACATAATCTGAAGGCTGGCTTCTACCTGGAATACACCACGCGCAACGCGGCGCGCGCATCGGCCTTCAACGGCACATTCAACTTCGACAACAACGTCAACAACCCGTTCAATACCGGCCATCCATTCGCCAACGCGCTGATCGGCAGCGTCAATGCGTACACGGAAGCGAACGGCAAGCTGGACGGCCACGCCCGCTACAAGAACGTCGAATGGTTCCTGCAGGACAACTGGAAGGTCAACAAACGACTGACTCTCGATTACGGCCTGCGTTTCTATTACATCCAGCCGACGCTCAGCGCGGGCGACAAGCTGGCCTACTTCGATCCGGCGCTGTATGACGCGTCTAAGCAGCCACGCCTGATCGAGCCGTTTTGTTTGAACAATGCGAACCCGTGTTCCGCCAACAACGGCGCCAACCGGCGCGGGCGCAATCCAGTGACAGGCGAAATCCTGCCGGCCGTTAAGATCGGCACGTTTGCCGACGGCTCAGGGGCGCCTTTCCAGGGGATGCGCGTCGTGAATGAAGGCGTGCTCGATTCGCCGGGGATCAACCTCGGCCCGCGGGTCGGGTTCGCATACGATATCTTCGGCGACGGCAAGACGAGCCTCCGAGGCGGCTTCGGCATTTTTTACGACCGCTTCAATGACGACCAGGTGTTGCAACTCATCGAACTGCCTCCGAACGTGATCACGGCGACGGCTAACTTCACGACGATCAATGACCTGCGGAATGCGCCTCTCAGCGTCAGCCCGGTGGGCGTCTTCGCCATTCAGACCGATTACGATTCACCGGCGGTCTACAATTTCAGCCTCGGCGTTCAGCGCGACATCGGCTACAACACGGTGCTCGACGTGGCGTATGTCGGTTCGCTGGCGCGCCACCTGCTGCAGCGGCGCAGCATCAACTCGGTTCCCTACGGCGCGCGATTCCTGCCCACGAGCATTGACCAGACCGTCTCGGGAGGCGCGACGCCGTTGAACGACAATTTTCTGCGCCCATTCAACGGCTACGGCGACATCAACCTGATCGAGTTCGCCAGTAACTCGAATTATCACTCGCTGCAAGTACAGGCTAATCGCCGCTTCACGACCAACCTGGCGTTCGGTCTGAGCTACACCTGGTCGAAGGCCATGGATCTGGTGGACGGCAATAACAACAATATCAATCCGTTCATCGACCCGAGGGTTCGCAACTACGGCAAGGCGGGTTTCGATCGCACGCACATCTTCACGCTCAACTACATCTACAAGGTTCCCGGCCTGAGCAAATATTGGGACAACGCTTTTACTCGGACCGTGTTTAACGGCTGGGAGCTGTCGGGCATTACGTCGTTCACCAGCGGCGCTCCGCTCGGCATCGGATACGGTTTGTCGCCGGGCGCCGACCTTGTCGGCGGATCAGGCGGCGGTCTCGACAGCCGCGTCGTGCTCACCGGCGATCCCAATCTGCCGAAGGATCAACGAACGCAGAGGCGCGCTTTCGATATCTCGGTGGTGAAAATGCCGAGCCGGGCCGAATTCGGCGTCGGCAACGCTCCGAAAGACCCGATTCGCGGCCCCGGCGTCAACAACTGGGACATCTCGGTCTTCAAGAACTTCCGGATCGGAGGCGAAAACGGCGTGTCGATGCAATATCGGTTGGAGATGTACAACGCGTTCAACCACACGCAATTCCTGGACGTGGATACGACTGCGCAGTTCAATCCAACCCCCGGCCTTAACTTCGGCGCGCAGACCAACACTCGCTTCGGTCAATACACTACGGCGCGCGATTCACGGCGCATTGTGATGGGGCTGAAGGTCAACTTCTAAATCAGAGCAAGTAGGAATGGAACAGACTTATGGCATTTGAAAAAATAATGCGCCCGCCCCTACACCGAATTGCGTGGGCGCCATTAATTCTCAAAGACCATAAGTCTGTCCCGCTCGTGGTTGTTCGTGTTCTATTTGCAATTTCGGGCGTATTTCTTCAACATCGCCAATAACTCGGACTTTGGCTCGCCCAATGCCCTGAAAGAATGAAAGCGCAGTTCGTAGTCCCGCCTTTAGGCGGAGGCGATGGGTATCGCGGAATGGATCTGCAACTGACGCTTCCGCCTAAAGGCGGGACTACAAACTGATTTTTTGAGGAGTTCTATGATCCGAAAACTGACGGTATTGATCGCGATGGCATGTGGTTGCATGGCGGCCTGGAGCGCGTATGGGCTGACCGACGACAAGCCCGCCGACTGGTTGACCGACGGCGGCGACCCGCAGCGCACCGCCTGGCAGCGGGACGAACGCGTTGTCACTACGGCAAACGTCAAGAACATGAGGCTGCTGTGGAAGATCAAACTGGATAACCAGCCGCGCGAGATGCACAACCTGTTGCCGGCGCTGGTCGTGGGACGCGTCTCGACGGCGAACGGCCCAAAACAGATCGTTATCGTCACCGGCGTATCGGACAACATTTACGCGATAGACGCCGAGAAGGGCGAGCTTCTCTGGAAACATCATTTCGAGACTTCGTGGACGCCGCCGCCCGGAGGCAGGGGCGTTTACGTTCTGTGCCCCGGCGGCATTACCGCGACGCCGACCATCGGGCCTGGGGACGCGCCGGGCAAATACATTCTTTACGCCGCCGCCTGGGACGGCACGCTGCGACGATTGAACGTCGCCGACGGCAAGGAGGTCGCGCCGCCTGCGAAATTCATGCCGCCGAACGGGAAGCCATACGCGCTGAACCTCGTCAATAACGTGATCTATACCCACACCGCCCAGGGCTGCGGCGGCAATCCGAACATGGTCTACACCTACGACCTTGCCACCGATAAGGTCGGCTCGTGGGGGCCGCCGGGCGGCGGGATGTGGGGCCGGACCGGGCCCGCGATCAGCTCTACGGGCGTTCTGTACACGGGTACGGGCGATGGCCCCTGGAATCCTGAGAACGGCATCTTTGGGAACGGCATCATCGGGGTGAAGCAGAACCCGCAGACGAAAGCCGTGGAACTGGTGGATTACTACGGTCCTTCCAACGCCGAATGGCTCTGGAAGCGCGATCTGGACATGCAGGTCACTCCGGCGATCTTCAATTACAAGGGTAAAGAACTGATGGTTGACGCGGGCAAAGAGTGCGTGGTCTACCTGATGGATACGGCGTCAATTGGGGGAGACGACCATCGCACGCCATTACACCGCACTCCGCTGATCTGCAACGAGGAGGTCAATTTCGCCTCGGCGGGCATCTGGGGCTCGATGGCTACCTGGGAAGACTCGAAGGGAACGCGCTGGGTGTTGACGCCCTTCTGGGGGCCGAAGCATTCGAAGTTCAAAGCGCCTATCGAGTACGGCCCGATCAAGTACGGCGCGATCGCCACGTTCAAAGTCGAAGAGAAGAACGGCAAATGGACGCTGGCGCCGGCCTGGCTCTCGCGCGACATGAATCGCGCCGAACCGCCTGTGATCGCCAACGGCATCGTTTTCGCCTACGGCAACGGGGAAGACACCGACCAGGCGGCGTTCGACATCGGACTCGCCTACAACTCCGCCGCAAACCGTATCAAAGGCTCAACGCACGCGGTGCTCTACGCGCTCGACGCCCAGACCGGCAAGGAACTGTGGTCGAGCGGCGATCAGATCACGTCCTGGAGCCATTGGGGCGGGCTTTCGATGGCCAACGGCAAGGTCTACATCAACACCTTCGACGGCATGCAGTACTGCTTCGGCGTTAAGAACGCCTCTGAACAATCGTCCCCATAGCCGATTGTCTTTGGCCGATTGTCTTTGAATGAATGGCGAAACAATCATGCAGGGGCATGTAGAGGCGGGTTTTTCCCGCCCGCGTTGGTAATCGA
>DATEMG010000145.1:0-2509 GCA_035275805.1 Blastocatellia bacterium | reverse complement strand
GAGCGGTAGCGAGCGTGGCTTGGCCTGAAGCCCGCTCGCTACCGCTCGCGGTACTGATCCAGTCAGCCTTCCTGTACAGGCAATTGCAATACGCTCTAACCTTGAAGCAACGCTTCGGTTATAGGTAATCGAGGAATTTGACCATGAAGTATCGAATGAATTTTGCTCTTGCGTTGGCTCTTGCGCTCGCCGGCTTTGGCGCGCTCGTCGAATCAAATAGCTCCTGTCTCGCCGCCCCGCGCGCCTTTCAGCAAGGCCCGGGACGCGGTCCCATCACCGCGGCGCGCGACCCAGAAACGGAGAAGCAATCTGCCCGAAGCCTCGAAGCCGCCAAGTTCTACTTCTACAAACGCAAACCCGATAAAAATGACAAAGACGGCTGGGAGCGCATCAACAAAGCTGTCGAGGGCCGATTGCAGGAGATCGTTGACCTCAATCCGAATTTCAGCCGAATAGACGACGTATACTTCATGCTCGGCGAGCTTTACAAACGAATGGGCGACATAGACAAGGCTGTCGAAAACTGGACGAAGGCCTCTCAGGAGACTTCGGACGAAAAGCTGAAGTCCGAGATTCAGAAGCGGCTTAACGAATCAAAATCAGAAGGCAAGGACCAAAAGAAGGGATAACCGCTGGATGTCTACCGTCACACCGCTTTTAGTCGTCGGCTCCGTGGCCATTGATTCCATCACCACGCCATTCGGCTCGCGCGAGCGCAGCCTGGGGGGCGCCGTCACGCACTTCTCGGTCGCTGCTTCGTTCTTCACCGACGTAAGCGTAGTCGCCGTCATCGGCGACGATTTCACCGCCGAAGACGAAACCGTCTTTCACGAGCGCCGGATCAACATCGAGAACCTGGAGCGTATCCCGGGCGGCAAGACCTTCCGCTGGGTGGGCGAATACGGCTTCGATCTGAACACGGCGCGCACAATAGACACGCAACTCAACGTGCTCGCCGACTTCAATCCGCAACTTTCAGACGCGGTGAGAAGGTCGCCGTTCCTCTTCCTCGCCAACAGCCAGCCGACCTTGCAGCGCGAAGTGCGCGAACAGGTTGACGCGCGCTTCGTCGCAATGGACACGATGAACTATTGGATCGAAAGGACGCGCGAAGATCTGCTCAAAACCATCGCCGTTGTCGACGCCCTGATCATCAACGACGCCGAAGCGCGCGAACTGGCCGGCGAGCCGAACCTGATCCGCGCGGCGAGGAAGATATTGAGCTGGGGGCCGCAAATGCTCGTAGTAAAACGCGGCGAGTACGGGGCGGCTTTGTTCACGCTTGACTCTTACTTTTCCATACCGGCCTATCCGCTCGAAAACGTCTTCGATCCGACAGGGGCCGGCGACAGCTTCGCGGGCGGCTTCATGGGTTACCTGGCGCAGGCCGACAAGATCGACGAGACAACGCTGCGTCGCGCCATCATCTACGGCTCGGTCATGGCGTCCTACAACGTCGAGGAGTTCAGTTGTGATCGCTTGCGCAGGCTCAAGCCCGAAGAGATTCACTCCCGCTTCCATCAGTTCAAAGAGTTCACGCATTTTGAGATTTAGCGGGAGTGGGGAATGGGGAGTGGGGAGTGGGGGACAAGGAAGGCTCTTCTTCCCACTCCCCACTCCCCATTCCCCACTCCCCATTCCCTTATGCTTTTCCACAAATTCCAAGCTCTAGGCAACGACTTCCTAATCGTTAGTGAGTCGGCATTGCAAGCGGTCGCCGACGATTTTGGAGTCTTCTCAAAACAGATTTGCGACCGGCATTTCGGCGCGGGGGCGGATGGAGTTGAAGTGTTGCTCGACTCGCCGCAGGCAGCCGGCGCCGATTTTGAAGTGAGGCTGTTCAACGCCGATGGCGGCGAGACTCCGATATCCGGCAACGGCACGCGCTGTGTGGCGGCCTATCTCTACCTGGTCGAAAAATGGGAAAGGCCGGAAGTCCGAATCGCGACGGGCGCGGGCGTTAAGATTCTAAGGCCCGTTGATCGCGGCGGTCTGATCGGCCATCGCATGATATTTGAGGCCGAAATGGGCGCGCCGAGGTTTGGGAGTGAAGAAATCCCGGTCGTCACAGCGACACGGCTCGATCGCGTGATCGGGCAGAGGCTGGACGTCAACGGACAGAGCGTCGAATTCACCGCCACGTCGATGGGCAATCCGCATTGCAGCGTCTTTGTGGACGATTTCGAGAGCCTTGATTGGCGAGCCCTCGGCTCGAAGATAGAAACCCATGCGGCCTTTCCCGAACGAACGAACGTCGAATTCATACGCGTGATCGATCGAGACGAGATCGAGGTGAGATTCTGGGAGCGCGGCGTGGGAGAAACTCTGGCTTCCGGCACGGGCGCGTGCGGCGCGGCGCTGGCGGCGATGATCAACGGATTGGCCGCGGCGAAGGTCAAAGTGATAACAGCGGCTGGCGCATTGATCGTCGAATGGCGTAATGATGGAATGATCGTTCAGACCGGCGAGGCGGGGGCCGTTTATCGCGGCGAGTGGCTTGCGTAAAAAC
>DATEMG010000144.1:0-6450 GCA_035275805.1 Blastocatellia bacterium | reverse complement strand
GCTTTGAAAAGCCGGGCTAGGCTCACGTGGTCGCTCCGCGACATGGAAGACGGTTGCTGCATTTATTTTTCAAAGACTATAAAAGCCGGGCCAGGCTCAAATGTCGCGTAGTTTATCTAACACCCGTTCGTGCAACACCGGCGCGTACTCCAACTGTTCCGGCCTCATCAGGACGCTGCGAAACACGGTCATCAACGGCGCGTCCCAGATCAGGTCCGGATGCTTCGCCAAGTGATTCGGCTTCGCGTTGAACTTCGCCAGATATATTGGATGGGCGGCGTCGTTCATTGAGGACTCAAAGACCCGCTCGGTCAGCGCGCTGATCTCCGACGCCTTTAGCCCCTTCGTTATCGCGTAAAAGATGATGATGTCGAGCGAGGGTTGAAGAATCAGCCGCAACTCGTCGCTCGATTCTATCAATCTCGCCCATTCGAGCGCCGCCTTGCGCGTCTTTCGCAGGATCGCGCCCAACCCCGTTTCCGATTCGAGCGGGAAGCATTTCAACGTCGCCCACAAGGCCGCCGCCGCCGCGCCCGCGCGCGAGCATTCCAGGCTGATCTCGCCCAGGTGCAGATCGCCGGACGTGAAGTAGGTGAACGGCGAATCATGCTTGTAAAACCGCCCCACGGCGGGGTCGCGGAAAATCACCGAGCCGCAGCCGTAAGGCTGCAAACCATGTTTGTGCGGGTCGACGACCACGCTGTCGGTCTGCGCGATGGCGCGGAACGCCGAGGCCGCGCCTTCGCCCAATGTCTCGTCTTCGCCGGCGAGCAGCTTGAAAAAACCGCCGTAGGCCGCGTCGACGTGAATTCGGAAGTCGAATTCGCGCCGCAACTCCAGGGCCTCGTCTATCGGATCGACCGCGCCCAGCCCTGTAGTCCCCGAAGTCATGACCACCGTGCCGATTCCGCCCGACTTCAATTTCTCGCGAAGGTCGTCGAGATCCATTCGCCCCCGGTCGTCAACGGCGATCTCGACCCCGCGAGCGCCGATTACCTCGCACATTCGCGGGTGCGTGTAATGCGATTCCGCCGAATACGCTATCGCCTTGTCGGGGCGTAATGAACGGGCGATCCAGAGCGCTTCCAGATTGGCGATCGTGCCGCTCGAAGTCAGATGGCCCAGATGGGTTTCGTAACCGAACATCCGCGCCAATTCGGCTACGACCTCCGTCTCCATTTTGGCCGTGGCCGGGCCGCCGTCCAGCGCGTGGTTGTTGGGATTGATCTGCATCGCCAGAAAATAGGCGAGCGCGGCTATCGGGTGTGGCGGCTTCAACATCTGCCCGGCGTAACTAGGATGGAAGAACGGGTAGTTGTCGCGCAGCCGTTCGATCAATTCGTCCAAAGCCTCGCGAGCCTTGCCCTGCGGCAATCGCAAAGTCTCGTCGATGTCGTAGGCATGCCAGCGCGAGAACATCTCGGTGAGTTTGCCGAGCGATTCCGGGAGCAGTTCGAGTATCGCGGACGCCGAGGGCGCAAGATGTAATGGTTGATCGTTATCTTTCATAGCGTTTCAAGCAGGCCCGACTGCAGCGTCTTCAAGGCCCTGTAGACTTGCTCTTCGGCCTCGCGCGCTTCGACCTCGAAGGGGATGCTGCGATAGGCCCTCAGGTGGTTCATCCCGCGCAGGCGGTTTTTGAAATAGGCCGCGAGGTAGCGAGCGCGAAAACGCCACGCGCCGTGCCTCTGGTATTGCAGGCAGTGCGCGACCTCGTGCGCGATGAGCGAGAGTCCCCTGATGGTGTCGACGCGGTAGTGGCCGGGCGCGAAGTAGATTCTGTAACGGTCGGCGTACCCGACCGGGTCTCCGACGACGTAGCGCGGGATGCCCTCGCAGATGCGGATCCGGGTCAAATCAAGTCCGGGGAAGAACGGCGTGAGCAGCGCCACGACCTCTTCCGGCAAACTTTCGACGTCTTGTTTCATCGTTCGGCGCCCAAGCCGATCCGCATCGTGCGCGTCAGCATCTCGGCGAAGAATTCGACCAGCGGCTGCGTCAACATTCTGAAGGCGGCTTCAAGCGCTCGCGCATATCGCGCCTGAGTCAAGTCATCGGCGAAGATCACGAGCGGGGGCATCCCCTCGCGCTCGGTGTAGAAGCCTGCGGCCAGCGTCGCTGTGGTCTCGGTGTGTGAAGAGAACGGGTGTAGATCGAGCAGCCGCAGGTAAACCACCGCCGCGCGCTCGACCGGGTGCAAATCCATGAAGCTCTCCGTGTCGAACCAGTCGAAGGCGTTGTCCAACATTCTCGGCAGAATCAAGGCCGGCGTCGGTTCGTGCGCGGCGCAAATTGGCGTCGGCTCAATCTTTCGCAAAACGTCCACCCCCGCCGAAGCGCCGGTCACCGTCCGATGAAGATCCAGCAACCGTTCGACGCCGAATTTCGCCTCGGCGTCGGCGGACCACGCCGAAACCAGGCTCGCCGCTTCGAGCAGTCTTTGGCCGTCAATTCCCCGCCCCGCCCGCCGCAACCCCTGTTCGATCTGCTCGTGGCGCATACGCGCCTCGATTTGAGCGCGCGCATCGGGCGACTGGCGCGCGTTGTCCCACGCCTCCCGCTCGCCTGCCAACAAATCGGCCCAAGACGCCGAAGATTTCAGGTTGTCACTGAAGATCGGTAGATCCATAGATGGTGAAGCTGTTGCCTGCTTTTGATCGCCGTCGCTATAATGCCCGCTAGATTCCAGGTCGTGCAAGAGGCATTCAAAAAATGATGTGAGGCGGATTCCTTTCGGCTCTATTGGGGGCCGGGATTTCCAAGACCTGTTCTTAATTTCGCCGATGAAGGAGGTTGTATGTGGAAGAAAAGATTGTTCGCGTTTTCGCTGATTATTGCGCTTTCAGTTTCGTTCCTCACTCTGCAAACCAACCCGGGCCCCATAGCGTCGGCTCAAGATGTAAAGGTAAAGCAGGATGGCTTTATCGCCGGATGTTCGGAAACGGTGATTGACGCTTTGAATGAATGCATACAAAAAAGATTCAGCAAATTCGATATGCGTCTTGGCCTCACGAGAATCGTGACAATTAAGCTTCCCTTCGACCACTTCGTAGCGGAAACACAGAGTGAACGTGAGGCCATATCCGAACTGGAGAAAGGTGGATGGCAAGTCGCTTTCTACCTTGTCGGGCGTCGCATTCTCGGGACGAAGCTGGACACCCTCCCAGGGATGCACATCTCCGTCCACGACAACAGGGTTATCAACGGCCCGGTAGCGATCACTCCCTCCACCATTTTCGACAAGCGGGATCACGGGACGGGCCAGATTTTAGCCACTTCCTCAGTCGGTTCGAACTGGAGAAAGACGCTCGAACAGCTCGATCTTCCTGAACTGACAGAAATTTGGGATGATGCGCGGAAGGCGATGCTGGAGTTCGAGAAAAGGGATCAATATGACTTCTCTTTCAGGAAATGGAATATTGCGGCGCGTCCCATTCGCGCCAAAGAGGCTTGTTTGAAGTGCCACACAGACGAAAGCCCCCTGGCGCCGCCCAAAGTCGGCGACGCGCTTGGAGTAGCGATGTACGCTTACGCTCACAAACAAAAAGACGCATCTACTCTTAATCGATGATGCGCCGATATCAAGAAACCGTAAAATCTACTGTAAACTATGTCACTCAACCTTAACGGTATCATTGCCGCGTTGCCCACGCCGTTTGGAAACGACGGCGAGGTCGATCACGAAAAATTAAAAAGCAATCTCGAACATTGGAATCAGACCGAATTGAGGGGCTATCTGATTCTGGGTTCGACGGGTGAGTTCCCGCACCTGACGACGGACGAGAAACTGGCGGTGATCGAGACCGTCCGCGGCGCGATGTCTCCCGAAAAGCTGCTGCTGGTGGGCACTGGCGAGCTGTCGACGCGCCAGACCGTCGAAATGACGCGGCGCGCGCACGAGTTGGGCGCCGACGGCGGAGTCGTCGTCACGCCGTTCTATTACAAGAAGGTTCTGGACGACGAGCATCACGAGGCGCATTACGCGCGGATAGCCGACAATTCGCCGATGCCGATCATGATTTATCTGATCCCGCAGTTCGCCGGCGTCTACTTGATGCAGGAGACCGTGGCGCGATTGGCCGAACACCCGAACATCGTCGGGCTGAAGGAAAGTTCGGGCGATCTGACATCGTTGAAAGACCTGTTCCGCGAACTGAAAAACAGCGAATTCAGCGTGCTGGTCGGCTCGCCGTCGATATTGACTCAGGGGCTGGACGCGGGCTGCGCGGGGGCGGTGCTGGCCGTCGGGGCGCTGGCGCCGAAAACGGCCTGCGCGATCGAGCAGGCCTATAGCCATAACAATTACGAGCGCGCCGAAGAGTTGCAGAAGCGGTTGGCCGCGCTGGCGCGAGTCACGGCGGCTAGCGGTATCGGGCATCTGAAGGCTGCGATGGACGTGGTCGGGCTCTACGGCTACCTTCCGCGCTCGCCGATGCCCATCCCGACCGACGAAGAACGCGCCGGCATTGAAAAAGCGATTGAAGAGAGCGAATTGTTCGAGAAGGGCGAAGATGGGCGATGGCGAGAGATGGAGCAGAGCGTCGCGCATCAATTCGCCGACTGAGTGGTTGCTTGAAAATTAGTTAAGGGTGAGGAGAGATAGACCGCAATGTCAGACAACACGATCAGCTTTGATCAGATTCCGCGCACGTCCAGGCTCTTTAACGATTACCTCTACAACTTCGACCGCGTCTCGCGGTTCTATCAGCCCAGCGGCCTCGACGTTTCGGCCCTGGGCGCGCGCGCGCCCAAGGTCGCGGCGCAGACCTTCTCGCGTGACGCGGTGGCCGACGCGCTCGCCGACCAGAACGCGCTGGCGGGCGCAAGCGAGCTGACATTCGCCAACATCGAGCGCCTTCGTCAAAAAGATTCCGTAGTCGTCATCACGGGCCAGCAAGCCGGGCTTTTCACCGGACCGCTTTACACGGTGTTCAAGGCCCTGACCGCGATCAAGCTGGCCGAACACCTGCGCGCGCAGGGCCTCAACGTCGTGCCCATGTTCTGGGTCGCATCCGAAGACCACGACTTCGAAGAGGTCAATCACACCCGCCTCATCAACCGCGAAGGCCAGCTCGTCACTATCACGTACGCCGGGTGTTCGCCCAAAGAAGGCAAGCCCGTAGGCCACGTAAAACTGAACGAAAAGATATCCGAGAACATCGACCAGATGGTGGCCGCGCTGCCCGAGTCGGAGTTCATGCCGCGTCTCGTCGAAGACCTTCGCGATTCGTACAAGGCGGGCGCGAATTTCGCCGACGCTTTCGGCAGGATGATGATCAAGCTCTTCGGCAAATTCGGCGTCGTTCTGATCGACCCGCTCGACGACCGTTTGAAAGCCGTAGCCGGGGAGATATACGCCGGCGCGATGTCGAACGCGCCGGAATTCGCTTCGCGGTTCCTTAACGCCACCGCGCAGCTAGAGGCGTCGGGCTACCACGCGCAAGTCTACGCCTCAGCCTCCGCCGCGCCGCTGTTTATGCTCGACGAGGGCCGTCGCACGGCGATGACGCGCAGCGACGACGGGCGTTTTTACCTGAAAGGGACCGAGAAGAGTTTCGGCGCGGCCGAATTGCTCGAAACCGTCAGGCGGTGTCCGTCCTGTTTCAGCCCCAACGTGACGCTGCGCCCCATCGTTCAAGACTTCCTACTGCCGACTCTGGCCTACATCGGCGGCCCGGCCGAGATCGCGTACTTCGCTCAACTGCGCCCGAATTACGGCTTGCTCAACCGCGTCGATCCCGTGGCGCTGCCGCGGGCCAGCTTTACCCTGATCGAGAAACGCCACGCCAAGACGATGAGCAAATACGACATCAAATTCACCGACCTCTTCGCCGGATTCGAAGAAGTCATGAAAATGGTGGTCGAACGTAGCCTCGACCAGGACACCGCGACCGTCTTCGACGAGACCGAGAAAGTTTTCGACGACCAGTTAGACAAACTGAACGCCTCGCTCACGGCCGTAGACTCGACGCTGGCAGACGCGCTGAAGGGCGGGCGCGAGAAGATTCTCTACCAATTACACAACCTGCGCACCCGCTTCGTCCACAACCGAGGCAAGCGCGACGAGACCTCGAGACAGCAGATCGAACGGCTCTTCGCCGCGCTCTACCCGAATAAGAACCTGCAAGAACGCGAGATCAACGTCTTTTACTTCCTCGCCCGCTACGGCTATGAATTGATCGACCGAATTTACGACGAGGTGGAGGTCGGATTACACGACCACAAATTGGTCAGCATTTGATAAGTTAATTCCAGTCTGGGGTTGAGCAAAAAGAACCACGGGGACCACGGGGATGTTTAGAGCGGATTGCAGATCAATGTACCCATACTGAGATGACAGTACGGATCAGTACCGCGAGCGGTAGCGAGCGTGACCGGAACGTGAAGACCGCTCGCGGTACTGATCCGACCAGCTTTCCTGTATATGCAATTGCAATTCGCTCTGAAGAA
>DATEMG010000143.1:0-11425 GCA_035275805.1 Blastocatellia bacterium | reverse complement strand
TCGGCTAGACGGCTCATTGTTTCCTGATGCGCCTCCTACCGTGACTGCACGCTGGAAGCGATGCGTACCCAGGTTGACGCCAATCAACATTTTGATTGCAAAGTTATATTATTTGCAAAGGTTTCATATTTCATTGCGTATCGAAATATAATCGCCGAGAGAGGCGAGATGAATTACCAAAATTACATCACAATCGAGCCTGGGAAACGTAGCGGCAAGCCATGTATCCGCGGAATGCGAATCACAGTTTACGACGTTCTCGAATATCTGGCATCAGGGATGTCAATCGAGGAGATACTTGATGATTTTCCCGCATTAACTCGCGAGGATATCCTTGCCTGCCTGGCGTTTGCCGCCGATCAGGGTCGCAAGGTAATGAGCATACATGATTGAAACTCCTATTCGATCAATTTGATTTCCAGGTATTGGCGGCGAAAATGAAATTGTTCCAAACGCCCCGAACACATTATTCGCCGAATTTAGCGCTGATTATCAGCTCCTTCCCGCCAGCTTTTTAAGCAAATCATTCTGCGCCTTCAGCGCCTCATACAACCGCTGCAACTCCCCCACCCCGATCACCGTGATTATGTCCCAGATTTCGTGGAACGATCCGGTCAGCCGCTTCCCCGCAAACCGCCTGTCGCGCTCGCCTGCGACGACCAGGAAAGGCCGGGAGCGTTGCGCGTCGTAAGCGTGTTTCAACCGCGTCAGCGCGCTGTCGACGCTGCCAGAAATCTGCACTTCAAAGACATGGCTCAATCGCGGCGACGAAGCCGCGTCGCGCCAGACCACGTCGTAATGCTCGAACTCCGCCTCGGCATGTTTGCCCAGCATCAGCCCGATCTCGACCAGCATCGCCTGGGCCTCCTTGTGGGTGAGCGTTTTTTCTTTGAGTTCGACGGCGGCGGCGGGCGCGTCGAGCGTCATCGCTTCAGCCTCGACGCGCTTCAATCCTTTCGCGGTGATCTTCCACTGATCCCTCTCGCGCCGCAATTCACCCTTCTCTGCGAGTTGACGGCCAGCGCGCTGCACCGCGCGCGCCCAGCGACTGCGGCCGCTCTCGGCGCGATCGTCCAAATCATGGCTGGTGAGTTGCGGGAAGTAGCGCGGCAAACGGTCGTAGAGGTAGCGCAATTGATCGCCGCCTCCGGTTGCTTTGAGTTCTTGCAGGATAGGGAGTTCGAGTCGTGAAGTTTCAGGGAAAGGCATTTGATTTGATGGTCAGAAAGTGGAAACTTCGGATGGATTACGCCCCGCAACATTTCTTGTACTTCTTGCCGCTGCCGCATGGGCAGGGGTCGTTGCGCCCGGTCTTCTCCGGCGCTATGTAGGGCGCGTTCGGCGCGAAGTTATTCCCGTTCAAAGCCGAGAGCCTGCGGCTACCGGCGTCCCATTCATCTTCTTCGTCGTCTTCATCCCATTCATCCTCCTCATTCCAGTCTTCGTCTTCGTCCCACTCGTCGCCGCGCTCACGATTCTGGAACCATGCGCGTATCTCCACCCTCACGTCCTCGACCAAATGATTCCACTCAGGAAGCTCGGCCAGGACGGCGTCTTTGCCGAGATCGATTTGCTCATCCACCCACTCCGGATCAACGATATATTCATCTACCAGCCCGTCATCATAGGCCTTCTTGATATGGTCGTAGACCTCTTCCGGATAGAGGTCGTTGGCTGCGTCAACCAACTCGCTCCAGACCACCTCGTTTCTGTCCTCTAATCCTCCCTCAAATAGACTCTTGTAATAGGCCATCGCATCTTCGCGCAACCTGTCGCCCGAAACTACAAGGGCAAGCCACGACCTGATCGCGGCGGCCCGCGCGAACTCTTCAGCCTCGCTGTTCTCGGCAAGCTCGGCGATCAGGCCGGTGTCACCCATCGAGACGGAAGCGAGAATGTTGGCCAAATCTTCCATCGGAATGTCCCCGATCAGATCGTCCACCTGTTCCTGCGGATGCGAGGCGAGTTTGATAATCAACGGGTACGCGCGTTTTTCGCGGAACTGGGCGAGCAAAAACATGGCGTAAATGTGCGAATCGTCTTCCGCTTCCAGAACGACTTCGGGGCTTTCCGCCGCCCTTTCCAGAGCCTTGAGCAAATGTGGTGTTATCTCATCCTTCTTTTCGACGGCCTGACGCAGCTCATGGAATGGGAACACCTGATCGTCGTGAGAGAAAATCTCCATTATCTCTTCGACGCTGAAATCACGGGCGGCGCCGAATTCATCCTCGTCATCGTCTTCATCTCCCGATTCGCTGTACCAGGCCCACCATTCCATCTCCTTGATCGCGCTTTCTACAAGCTGGTAATGCCGGACTCCGCGAAGCCGCGCGAGGACAGCCTCTTTGCCCATGGCCATCATTTCGTCGACATCTTCGAGATCGGTCATGAACTCATCTATCAGTTCGTTTTCATAGGCGTCTTTTATTCTGTCGTAAAGCTCTTCCGGGCAAAGTTCGGTCGCGCAATGGGCGAGGGTGGTCAAAACAACCTCCCTCTCTTCGGAAGGCTCTTCCTTCAGCATTGCGTCGAACAGGCGGGAGTAATAACTCATCACCTCATCACGGGATTTGTCTCCGCTGAGCACGAGGGCGAGCAACGCGGAAAGCGCCGAACCTCGCGTGAACTTTTCCGCCTCGACGTTCTCCGCCAATCGCGTAATCAGGCTAGTGTCGCCGCCGCACACCGACGCCAGGATTTTAGGCAACCCTTCGGTGATCGTATCGCCTAGCAGATCGTCGACAGTATCTGGCGGAAGCGAGGCGATGCGCACGATCAGCGGATAAGCCCGCGTCTCGCGGAACTGCGCCAGCAAATAGAGCGCGTAAAGATAAGCCGAGTCCTCCTGACCGAGGTCCCCGCCGGAGTCGTCCGCGACTCTTTCGAGGATTTTCAGAAGGTGCGGCGTGATCTCCTCTTTTTGGGCAGTGGCTTGCTCCAACGCCTCGCGCGGGAATTTGTTATCTTTGTGAGAAAGGGCATTCAGAATTTCTTCGACTGTCATATGTCAGGCTGCTTTCCGCTTGCGAGCCAACAAGCGTAAATCTGCTCACCAGGTTTGGTATTCGGGGTCTTCTTCCAATTTTTCCATAAAGGCTTCCGCTTTCGGCGCCAATGATACCGCCGCCGCAATTCAACAACAATTAAGAAGAGGCAGTGATCCGCGGCGAACCACTGCCTCTCGAGATTCCATTCGGCCGTTGGCGAATCGGCCTTATTTCTCCGCCCCGATCCTCATTCCGTAAAACGACCGGTAGACGAAGAAGAAGGCTATGGCCAGGAAGACGGCCGCCAGTATGTGGCTGAGCGTCGCGTCTCCCCTTGCCGCCGTCAGACTCACGGCCAGCTCGACCGCCAGCAGTCCGAAGAGCGTCGTGAACTTGATGACCGGGTTCATGGCCACCGACGAGGTGTCTTTGAACGGGTCGCCGACCGTGTCGCCGACCACCGTGGCGTCGTGCAGTTCGGAGCCTTTGGCCTTCAACTCGACCTCGACGACCTTCTTGGCGTTGTCCCAAGCGCCGCCGGCGTTGGCCATGAAGATCGCCTGGTAGAGCCCGAATATTGCGATCGAGATCAGGTAGCCGATGAAAAAGAACGGCTCGACGAATGCGAAGCCGAGCGAGGCGAAGAAGACCGTCAAGAAGATGTTGAACATCCCCTTCTGCGCGTATTGCGTGCAGATCTCCACCACCTTCTTGCTGTCATCGATCGAGGCCTTCTCGACGCCTTCGAGCCGGATGTTGGCCTTGATGAACTGGACCGCCCGGTATGCGCCAGTCGTCACGGCCTGCGTTGACGCGCCGGTGAACCAGTAGATTATCGCGCCGCCCGCGATCAGCCCCAGGACGAACGGGGCGTGCAGGATCGAGAGTTTCCCGACGGCGGTTTGATCGGTCAGCCCGTTCGTCAGCAGCATAATGATCGAGAAGATCAGCGTCGTCGCGCCCACCACCGCCGTGCCGATCAGCACCGGCTTGGCCGTGGCCTTGAACGTGTTGCCCGCGCCGTCGTTCTCTTCCAGCAGGTGTTTGGCGCGGTCGAAGTTGGGGGTGATGCCGAACTCGTTCTTGACCTGGTTTTCGACGTTCGGGATCTGCTCGATCAGCGACAATTCATAAACCGACTGCGCGTTATCTGTAACCGGGCCGTACGAATCCACCGCGATGGTCACCGGCCCCATGCCCAGGAAACCGAAGGCCACCAGACCGAAAGCGAACACAGCAGGCGCCACCATCAGCACGGCCAAGCCACCGCTGAAGAGGTATGCGATGCCCATCAACACGGCGATGCTGATGCCCAGCCAGAAGCCGGAGAAGTTGCCGGCGACCAATCCCGACAGGATGTTGAGCGACGAGCCGCCTTCGCGCGACGAGATGACCACCTCGCTGACGTGACGCGACTCCGTAGAGGTGAAGACTTTGACCAGCTCGGGAATGATTGCGCCCGCCGCCGTGCCGCACGAGATGATGATCGAAAGCTGCCACCAGAGGTCGGTGTTGCCGCCCAGGTTGGGGATCATCAGATAAGAGACGACGAAGGTCAGAATGATCGAGACCGCAGAGGTGATGATGACCAGGTTGGTCAACGGCCGTTCAAAATTCATCTGGCTGGCGCGGCCATAGCGCGCTTTGGCCATCGCCTCGTTAATGAAATAGGACCCCGCCGAAGCCACCACCATCATGATGCGCATGACGAAGATCCACACCAGCAACTGCACCTGAATGGCCTCGAAGGTGGGGCCGGCCGTCCGCGCGTTGACGGCCAGAAGAATGAACGAGATCAGCGCCACGCCAGTCACGCCGTAAGTCTCAAAACCGTCCGCGCTCGGCCCCACCGAATCGCCCGCGTTGTCGCCCGTGCAATCGGCGATGACTCCCGGGTTGCGCGCGTCGTCTTCCTTGATCTTGAAAACGATCTTCATGAGGTCAGAGCCGATGTCGGCGATCTTTGTGAAGATGCCACCCGCGATGCGCAGCGCCGCCGCGCCCAATGACTCGCCGATCGCGAATCCGATGAAGCACGGCCCCGCGTACTCGCCGGGCACGTAGAGCAGGATGAACAGCATTATCAGCAGTTCGACCGAAATCAGCAGCATCCCGATGCTCATCCCCGCCTTGAGCGGAATCGTGTAGATCGGGTAGGGCCGACCTTCGAGGGACGCGAACGCCGTGCGCGAGTTGGCGAAGGTGTTGACGCGGATGCCGAACCACGCCACGCCATAGCTGCCCAGGATGCCGACGAGGCTGAAAAGCAGGATGATCGGCAGCGTGACCGCGAGCGGTTTGCCCGGAACCGGCGAGAGCCAGCCGTAGTAAAGAACGACGATGGAGGCGATGAACACCCACAGAATGAGAATGAATTTCCCCTGCGTGACGAGATAGGTCTTGCAGGTTTCATAGATCATCTCGGAGATTTCGAGCATCGCTCGGTGGACGGGCAATTTCTTCAACTGCATGTATATGATCAACCCGAAGACCATCCCGAGGAATGATACGAGCAGGCCGATCAAAAGCAGCGAGTGGCCGTCAACGTCCATGAACTTGACCTGCGAAAGATCGGGCAGTTTCAAACTGGCCTCGCCGCCGCCTCTGTGCGGGGCGCCTTCGCCATGTGTCTGGGCCGACGCCGACGCGGCGCCCACGGCGACGAGGGCCAAACTTGCCGCAACCGTCGTGGCGACGCGGCGAAAACGGGTGTTTAAGGAAAATGTGTGTCTCTTCATATAGAGCAACAAGATGAGGCTGATGCTCAAGATAATTAGTAGCATATGCTGGCGCTTCCTTATCAGTTTGGATTTTTGTCTTTACGACAAGCGCAGGATTATAGACAAAGTGAATTAAGTTGCAAAGTCGTAAAATCGCGGATTTACAAGGATTTCGCGCGCCAGATGATTCAATTCTCTGGTCAGACAAAGATTTACGGAATCATGGCCAACGCCGGCGCCTTCCGGGGCGGCGCGCGTTCAAAGGCTGATAGCGAACTCACGCAAGGATACAGTACCGCGCGCGTAAGCGAGCGGCAGCTTCATAAGTCAGCCGCTTGCTTACGCGCGCGGTACTGTTCGTGCTAAAGTCTGAATCGTTTCACTGAACTGGGACGCGGCGCGCGCGTAAGCGAGCGTCCCCGCGCGTCCTGTCATTACCCCAATTTCCTGAGTTGACGCGAATCCGAAGTCAATTTGGAAAGATGCCGCGCCATCTCAGTAGCGGACCGATCTTGAGGGGAAGAAAATGTATCGAAGCTGGAAGACAATTGCTTTAATAATTGCGCTGCTCTCTTTGATTTCGGCGATCTCGCTGGCGCAAAGCGGGCGTGGGCAAAAGCCCGCTCAGCCTGCGCCCAGGCCCACGCCGAAACCGAATATGCCGGCGACCGGCGTGATCGGCGTGCCCGAAGGCGGCAAGTTGGTGGCTCAAGACCCCGACGTCGGGATTTCGCGATATAAATTGAGAAACGGTTTGACCGTGATCATACGCGAGCGCCATTCATCGCCGCTGGTGGCCGTGAACGTCAGCGTCAAAGCGGGGTTGATAAACGATCCCGACGATCTGGCCGGGATGTCCAGACTGGCCCGATATATGGTTTTGAAAGGCACTCCCAAACGTCCGGGCGCGGCGGTTGATCGCGACGTGGCCAGGCTCGGCGGGACCCTGAGTTCCGAAATCGGCTACGACCTGACATCGTACAGTCTGATCGCGCCCTCCGAAAGTTATCAGGCGATGGTCGAATTGCTCGCCGACCTGATCCAGAATCCGGCCTTCAAACCTGAGGATGTGAAGGGGGCCGCGCAATTGGCGCTGCTTGAAAGCAGGCGCGAGCAGGACGCGGTTGACAGGGCAGCGATTGAGAAGCTCTTCGCGACGGCCTTCACGGTTAATCGCCTGAAGCGCGGCTCCGCCGTCTCCGATACTTTTCCGTCGCGGGCGACGCGCGATCAGGCGATGGCCTTTTATCAGAATTTTTATCACCCGGCGAATACAGTGGTGACAATCGTCGGCGACATCTTCGGGCTCAAGGCGCTAGGGCAAATTCAAGTCAATTTCGGCGATTTCAAAAAAGCCGAGGTCAATCAGGCGCCGGCGCCCGCGCCAGGAGCGCCCAAAACAACCGCCGCCAATCCAAAACCGGCCCCGACGCCCGCCGCGCCGACAGACGGCAAATCCAATAATCAAGCAGGCAATCAAACCGCCGCCCAGCCCGCCAACCAACCTTCCGGCCAATCGGCGCCTACGACGCCTCAATCCGCAATCGTCGAAGAGCCTCCTCAGGATAAGCTGCGTTACGGCAATTCGCGCGTCGACCTGAGCGAGAGCGTCGTCACGATCGGTTATCACACGCCCGCGCTCAAGGCCGACAAGGAGGCGGGGACGCTGCAACTGATGGCGGCGGTTCTGGGATTGGGACAGGGGTCGCGTTTGTGGCAGGGGCTGCGCGAGGGGCAGTCTTCGCGCGACAAGGCCGGAGTGGTTTTTGAGATCGAGGCGAATCAACTGTCGTTGCCCTCCGCCGGAATGTTCGTCGCGCGGATGCGCATCGATCCGAACCGGATAGACCGAGCCGAGGCCGAATTTTTCCGCGAAATCGAACGGTTCCGCCGCGAACTGATCGGCGATGCCGAATTGGCGCGCGCCCGCGTGATGCTGGAAAAGGATTACCTCGATACCGTCTCGCGCTACGAAGCCGAGGCCGCGACGCTCGCCCGCTATCAGATTCAATCCGGCGACCACAAATTGTTCGACAAAATCCTCAAGCAAATCCGCGCCGTCACTGCGCAGGAGATTCAGCAGGTGGCGGCGAAATACCTGGCGCTGGCCAACGCCTCGGTCCACGAGTACGAATCGGCGAAGGCCATCTCTCGCACGTTCACGCCGGAAAAATTCGCCGAACTGGCGCTGACCTTTGAACCGAGGGCGTCGCAACCGGTCAAGCCGGAAGAGGTCAAACCGGCGGTCGCCTTGAAAGCCTTCCCGCAGGGCGAAGAGCGAGGGCAGATCAGCGAGGGGCAGAACGTGATCGTGTCCAGCGTGCCTTTGCCGATCAGGGACTATTCGGTGCTGCGCGGGCCGCGCGCCTACGTGCGCGAGGACAAGGCTTATCCGAAGATTTCGGTCGGCGTCTATTTTCAGGGCGGGCGTCTGATCGAAGACAAGGCCACGAGCGGGGTGACGGAGTTGATGCTGCGCTCGATGATGAAGAGCACGACGACGCGCAAATTCGACCTGATTGCGCACGAGCTTGAGAGCTACGGCGGAAAGATTCAGCTCGTCAACGAGCCGGACTTCTTCGGCTTCACGCTCGACGTGATGTCGCGCAACGCCGAGAACGCGGTCAAGCTTTTGTTGGACGTGATCGAAAATCCCTTCTTCGACAAAACCGAGGTCGCGCGTGAGCGCGACGCCGTGGTCGCGGACCAGGCGAGGCAGCGCGACGACAGCCGCCAACGTTCGATCGAATTGATGTGGGACTCGCTCTATCCGGGTCACCCTTACGGGCTGCCGCGATTCGGGCTGCCTGAAGTCGTCAAGGGGACTAACGAAGAAAAGCTGGAAGCCTGGCACGCGAAAACGGTCAAGAGACAGTTTCCGTTGGTCGTCGTCGTCGGCGACACCGACGGGTCGGCGCTAGTCTCCAGAATCTTCTCCGAAGGATTGAAGCGCAACGAACTCGACAAGTCCATAAAGGCCAATTTGCCGAACTCTTACGCGACGCCCGACGACAAGATCGAACAGCGGTCGCGCCAGTCCTCGACCCTGGCGACCGGTTTCCGCTCGCCTCAGCTTCCACCGGAGAAGCAGAACGACCAGTTGGCGCTGGCGATGCTGGGGACAATAGCGTCTTCGGGAAAATTGGTCGAAGAGTTGCGCGACAAACAGGGCCTGACCGACGGCGTCTTCCTGATCTCGGACCAGCGTCTGGCGTCGGGCGTTTTCCTGGCCCAGATGGCGACGCTGCCTGAAAACGAACAGCGCGCGCGCGAGGCGCTCGAAGCCGCTCTTGAAAGCCTTGCCGCCGCGCCGCCTTCAGACGACGAGTTCGAGCAGGGCCGCAACGCCGAGATCGGGCGCTACGCCATCGCGCTGCAAGATCACAACGCGAGAACGATCGAATACGCGCGCGCCGTCATCTTCGGACTCAAGCCCTCTGACGTCGAATCGCAGCCCGACCTGATCCGCGCGGTCAAAAAGACCGATATCAAGCGCGTCGCCGAAAGCGTGATGAAATCAGGTCAGGCCGGACACGGCGTCGTGCGCGGCGCAGCGGCGCAATCGACCAGAAACTGAGCTTTCCTATTTTTCTGTCCCACATTTTTCTGTTTCGGATTTTGCAAACAGAAAAATGTGGGACAGAAAAAGGCGGGAATTAAGCGTTCCGGTTCAGCCCGATAAATGCAAAGCGAGTTCGACTTCATAAAACGCATTCGCGATCAGGCGGCGAAATCTGGCGCGCGAGACCTGGTCCTGGGAATCGGCGACGACGCCGCGGTCTTGCGCGAGCGGGAGGGGCGCGAAACGCTCGTCACCGTCGACCTGCTGGTCGAAGATATTGATTTCAAGCTCGAATACGCGCCGCCACGATTCCTGGGGCACAAAGCCCTGGCAGTGAGTTTGAGCGACATTGCGGCGATGGGCGGCGCGCCCGCGTTTTCATTGCTCACGCTCGGCATTCCGAGACAATCTCGAATCTCAAATCTTAAATTCGAAGTTTTCTGGGAGGAGTTTTTCGCCGGGTATTTCGCGCTGGCCGAAGAACACTCCGTTACTTTGATCGGCGGCGACGTCTCGTCAACGCCGAGCCGGTTGACTATTGATTCGGTCGTGATCGGACATTGCCTGGCAGGAGGGGCCGTTCCTCGCGGCGGCGCGAAAGTCGGAGACGGCGTCTACCTGACAGGCCCGGTCGGCGCGTCGGCGACGGGGCTGAAGTTGTTACTCGACGGCGCGCGCGTGAGCGAAGGCGAAGAGAGCCTGGCGCAATCGGCTCTGCGCGCGCATTTGAAGCCTGCGCCCCGCGTCGCGTTCGGCCGGCGGATCGGTGAGCGGGGTTTGGCCAATTCGATGATCGATGTGAGCGACGGCCTGGCTCAAGACCTCGCGCGAATTTGCGAAGAGAGCGCGGCCGCGGCGATTGTAGATTTCGATTCCGTGAGCGTGGCGAAGGAGGTCGGCCTGGTCTCGAAGGAGCCTGAAGCGGCGTTCGAGTTCGCGGTTAGGGGAGGAGAGGATTTCGAGCTCCTGTTGACCGCGAGCGATGATGACGACTCTGAATTGTTCGAGACCGCCGCCAGTTGCGGCCTCAGACTCTCGCGCATCGGCGAAATCGTCCCCGCGCGACAGACTCCGCCCAGTCTAATGCTGCGGCGGGGCGGAGAGGTTAAGCCTCTGTCAATTCCAGGATTCGATCATTTTCAGATTTGACGCGCGCGGCCGCCTGCCCTAATCTTCCCTCTTAACGAAGAGGCATTGGAGCGAAAAATTGATAGATAGAAATGAACAATTGCAAAAAATATTGCTCCGCCGGGCGGGCGAGGCGATCAAAGATTTCGGAATGATCAGCGAGGGCGACCGCGTCATGGTTTGCCTGAGCGGCGGCAAAGACAGTTACACACTGCTGCGCCTGCTAATGGAGATAAGACGTCGCGCGCCGGTCAAATTCGAACTGCTGGCGGTCAACCTGGATCAGAAGCAGCCCGATTTTCCAGAGCATGTGCTGCCCGAATACCTTTCGAGCATCGGCGTCCCCTACCGCATCGTCGAGCAGGACACGTATTCGGTAGTCAAGCGCCTGGCGCCCAAGACCTATTGTTCGGTTTGTTCGCGCATGCGGCGCGGCATTCTTTACAACGTGGCGGTCGAGGAAGGCTGCGCGAAGATCGCGCTGGGACATCATGCCGACGACATCATTCAAACCTTCTTCCTCAACCTGTTTTACATCGGCACGATGAAAGCCATGCCGCCCGTGCTGCGTTCGGACGACGGACGCAACACCGTGATCCGCCCGATGGCCTACATCTGGGAGAAACAGATCGCCGAATACGCCGCGATGCAGGATTTCCCGATCATTCCCTGCAACCTCTGCGGCTCGCAGGAAAATTTGAAGCGAAAACGCGTCAAGCGGCTGATTGACGAATTGCAGAAAGAGATTCCGCACATCCGCCAATCAATGCTCGCGGCGGTGGGCAACGTCGTAAACACGCATCTGCTCGACCACAATCTCTTCAATTTCAAATCGCTATCGGAGGCCATCGGCGACGTCGCGGCCGAACTTGATTTTGCGGTCTCGGATCACGAGGAAGAGGCCGCCGTGCCCGCGCTGGTTTCAATAGCGCGATGAATATTGCCCATTACGCGTTACGCATCGCCCGTCGACTAAATCAGAACACGTGAGGCCGGTACAGTACCGCGCGCGTAAGCAAGCGGCCGTC
>DATEMG010000142.1:0-3518 GCA_035275805.1 Blastocatellia bacterium | reverse complement strand
CCTGCTAGCTCCGGCCAGTCGGTCATTGCCGGCCCCCCGCAGGCAAGGATGCCTGCGCTCCCAGGCGCCTCACAGTTTTCGAGGAGCGATATGAGAAAAGTTGGCAAATTTCGCATTTTGACGGTCTGTGTGATCGTCCTTTTCAGTCCGGTCGTCGCGCAAGATGACGGAAAGCCTAAGATAAAAACCGAACTGATCAACATCGACGTCATGGTCAAAGACGCCGAAGGAAAACGGATTCCTGACCTGAAGAAGGAAGACTTCGAGATTTACGAAGACGGCGTCCTTCAAGAGATCGCCGATTTCAAGCCGGCGCCTCATCCGTTGCGGTTGATTCTGCTGTTCGACACGAGCGTCAGCATGGGGGCGATCTTCCCTGCGGTCAAAGACGAAGCGGCGAAGGTGGTCGAAAGCTTGGATCAACTGGACGAGATAATGATCGGCTCTTTCGACGCGGGCTTGCAATTGAGCTCCGATTGGGGCGGCAAGGCGCTGGCCACGACCGAGATTCTCGCCTTGAAATCGACATCGACTTTCACGCCAACGTCACAAAATCCCCAACCAATGCCTCCTCGGGCCCCTACCCCGAGGTTCCCAGGCCCTGTCCCGGGCCCTGGCCCTTTCCCTATGCCTCGCGGCAGGATGGAGCCTGACAAGAACACGAATCTCTTCGGAGCGATGCGAGCCCTCTTTGATCGGGTCGGAGGCCGCAGCGGAAACGAGGTAGTTCTTATCTTCAGCGACGGCAAGGATTCCGTCGATCGCAATCTTGCGAATCAGAGGCCGGTCAAAGACCAGAAGCAGGTCATCAGGGAAACGCAGGAGAATCTGTCGCAAATCTACGCTGCCTGCTTCAAACCAGAACAGGCGAGTTCAGGTAGTCCCTTCGGGATTGGGAGAGGCGGTTACGGCTCGGATTGCAAGTTCCTCTCCGAAATCGCCGGCGCCTCCGGCGGGCGCTCTTTCGAGTTCGAATCGCAATCCGCTTTTGCTCAGGTCCTGAAGAAGACGCTCGATGAATTGAGAAGCCAATACACTCTCGCCTATCGCCCATCGTCGCAGGGAAGCAGAGTCGGATTTCATAAGATCAGAGTGGTCGTGAAAAAGCAGGATATGCTAGCGCGGGCGCGGGAAAGTTATTTAATCTCGAAATGAAAACTACGTGAAATACGAAAGGGGCCTTTCGGCCCCGATAAATTAAGTTGGGGGGCCCTTTCGGTCCCCCCGATTCAGCAGCGTCCTCAGCCATTAGGGTATTTACCGCTGCTAATTGCTGCGGATTACACCAAAGACGCCCGTCTTTGTCAACCCTCTAAAGAAAAAATCTGCAGCTATTAAAATCAAATAGAGCAATGTGTTAGGTTTTATCCTCAACGGCGCTGGCGCCGAGTTCCAAGAGCTGGTTTTCATCAATAACCGCGATTTTTAATTCTTCGGCCTTCGACAGTTTACTTCCAGCTTCCTCGCCCGCGACGACGAAATCGGTTTTTTTGCTAACCGAGCCGCTGACCCGTCCGCCGCGGGCTTCGATATAGGCCTTGGCGTCATCGCGACTCATCGTCGGCAGGGCGCCGGTTAAAACAAAGGTCTTTCCCTCGAAGACTCGTGGCGCTTGTTCCGTGCCGGCGTTGGCCGTCTGCATCTTCACTCCGGCTTTGGCAAGATGTTTTATCAACTTCTGATTTCGAGAAGATTGAAACCACGAGTAGACTGAAGAGGCGACGACCTCTCCGATTTCGTGAATGCCCGCCAGCTCTTCCTGCGTAGCCGCCGACAGCGCTTCGACGTTTCCGTAACGCTTGGCCAGGATTGTCGCCGTGCGTTCACCGACGTGACGAATGCCCAAGCCATAGATCAATCGGCCCAGGCCGGCCTCCTTACTCGCTTCGATCTGTTGAAGCAGGTTATCCGCCGATTTCGCGCCCATCCGGTCGAGCGCGATCAATTCGTCGCGGCGTCTGGCGAGGCCGTACAGGTCGGCGATGTCTGACACCATCGGCGGCAGCGTCAGGGGCTGACCTTTTTCATCGGCCACGGCCTCGCCTTTTTTGTCACGTCGGGTTCGCGGAGATATTAGTTGTTCGACCAACGCCTCGCCCAGCCCTTCGATCCGCATCGCGCGGCGCGATGAGAAATGCAGTAATCCCTCGCGCAGCCTCGCTGGACAATCGGGATTCTGGCACCGCGTCACGACCTCGCCTTCGGGTTTGATAAGCGTCGCGTCGCATTTGGGGCACCGAGTCGGGAATTCAAACTCGGTCTCTTCGCCGGTGCGGCGCTCGACAATGACTTTGACGACCTGCGGAATGATCTCGCCGCTCTTTTCGATAAATACGAAATCTCGTCGCATCACGCCCAGACGCTTCATCTCGTCGGCGTTGTGCAGGCTGGCTCGCGAAACCGTCGTACCCGCGAGCAAGACAGGTTCCAACACCGCGACCGGAGTCACCGCTCCGGTGCGCCCCACCTGATAAATCACGTCGAGCAACCGCGTCGACGCCTGTCGCGCCGGAAATTTATAGGCGATCGCCCAGCGCGGCGACTTCGACGTCGCGCCCAGTTCGTCCTGGACGGGCGCCTGATTGACTTTCACCACCACGCCGTCAATCTCGTAGCTCAACTCGTCGCGGCGCGTCTCCCACTCGTTGCAGAACGCCACCACGTCGTCAATCGTCCGGCATTGACGACTGTGCGGGTTGACCTTGAATCCGCGCTCACGCATCCACTCAAGCGATTCGTGATGCGTGGCGAACGCCGGCGCGCCGTCGAAGAGCAGCAAGTAGCAGAAGATGTCCAGACGACGGTCGGCGACGATCTTCGGGTCGAGCTGCCGCATCGCGCCCGAAGCCGCGTTGCGCGGGTTGGCGAACGGCGACAACTCCGATTCGGCGCGCTCGCGATTGATCCTCTCGAACACGTCGTTGGGTAGATAGACCTCGCCGCGCGCCTCGATCTCTTTCATCGAACCGTCGAACAAGGGCGACTGTTTCTTCCCCTTCTCTTCATCTTCCTTGATCCTCAGTGGGATTGATCGAATCGTCTTCGCGTTGGCGGTCACGACCTCCCCCCGGGAGCCGTCGCCGCGAGTCACGGCGCGCGCAAGGCGCCCGTCTTCGTAAATCAACGACATGCTCAGCCCGTCGATCTTCAGCTCGGCGACGTAATCGAAGGCGCGCCCTTCGGCCAGCTTCTCGCAACGCTTGGCCCACGCGCGCAGGTCGTCAATGCTGTAGCTGTTGTCCAACGACAGCATCGGGCGTTTGTGGAAATACTCTTCGAAGCCCTCGGCCACCTGCCCCGAAACGCGCTGCGTCGGACTGTCGGGCGTGATCAGGTCGGGGCGCTCCTCTTCCAGTTCGCGCAGGCGCCGCATCAACGCGTCGTATTCGGCGTCGGAGATCACCGGCTCGCTCAGCGTGTAGTAGCGGTGATCGTGCTCCAGTATCTCGCGGCGCAGTTCCGCAACCTCTTGTTCGATTGATTTCGATTTAGGCGTTCGTGTAGGCATATCTGTTTAT